>JAGMFA010000168.1 GCA_023127875.1 Candidatus Zixiibacteriota bacterium | reverse complement strand
GCAAAAGAGCGCCCAAGAAGTGATCTTATGGACTCTCGCAAAAATTCCTCGTTGGAAGGTGGATTTTCCTGAACTGTTTTTTTCTTTTCTGCAAGACTCTCAAGAGGGTTCAAGCAAACCACACAAGCTAAAAACCAGGCGCAAATGAGCTTTAAAATCAGGCGTCTTTTCATTCCGACAAACGAAAGTTTTTTAGCCTTTGGGACGATCATATTTTCCTTTCAACTCTTTATATTTTTTCAATACCTTGGAGAGGTAATAAGTAGGAAGCCCTTGCCCCTCTTTCAAGCGTAATTTCAAGGCGTTCTCCCCCAGGTTATATGCGATTATAGCCTTCTTCACATCCTTGAATTTTAAAATCAACTCAAATAGATAAAGAGTTCCCAGTTGAACGTTAAAGGCCGGCTCAAAAAGGGATAGCTCTCCTTTCCAGTTCAGTCCCCTTCTCTGACACAGCTCACATCCCACCGAGGGCTTCACCTGCATCAATCCTAAAGCTCCCATCTCCGAAACTTGTCCCTTTCGAAAGGAGCTTTCGGTCAAAATCAAAGCCAAAATCAGAAGAGGATCATAACCATATTTTTTGCTCTCATTATGGATAACCTGGGTTAGCTGTGCCACCTCCCCATCTTTGAATCCAACCTGGAACTCTTCAATGATGTCCAATATCTTCAACTTCTCCTCCAACTCATTCATCTTTAGCTGTTGCTCTCTTAAGATACCTTGGAGTTCATACCTGTCGTGAATTAGGTAGATAATCAGGGCGGACTGTCCTAAGTAAAGTAGAACCAGAAGAACGCTTATGAATTTGGAGACCAAAATCCCGCTTTTTCTGATGAACTTTACTCCCAATGCCATACCAACTCCTTTTTTTCATTTCTTATTTACGAGACTTTTGTGTTTTTTGGAGTTTTTTACTTTGTTAGTCTCATCATCCTGTGTGACGGGGGTATTTCATTGATCTTCACCACATTATTTGTTGGCGTAGCCAAGCCTTTATGGCTTGGCTGGCAAGTTGTAAAGGCTTGCCTACGCAAAGCTCTTGTTATATTATTGAATTACGCGTAAGCAATGGAAAATCTTTCTTTTCCCCTTTAATCCCCCTTTATAAAAGGGGGATTGAGGGGGATTGGAAAAAAAGAGGAGATTGTGGTCGATGAAAAATTTTTCCATTACTTATACGAAAATCAATAAAACAAAACCTCTGCTTCGAAAGAAAACTCCGAAAGAGCTGAAGTTAAGTTAGCTTTTAGCCATTCTGAGTACCTCTTTTCGTGGTCTATCACGCCTTCATAGAAGCGCAAAGCATGAGGAAAATTTTCTTCCAAAAGTGCGCTGATCTTCTTCCGCTTCCCCTTAAGATAATTCATTTTGTCCAGATATACCTTATTTATTTTTATCTTTTGCAATCTTTCAAAAAGCAACTTTAAAGTATTTACATCATCGGAAAAATAGGGTAGAATTGGCCCAAAAAATACGAAGGTGGGGATATCGCTCTCTTTAAGCTTTACCAATGCTTCAAATCGTCTCTCTAAATTTGAAGAACCCGGCTCAAACATCTTCTCTACATCCGGATCAGCACAGGTGATGGTGAAACCGACTTCCCTGTCCTTTATCTTTTTCAGGATGTCGATATCTCGTAAGACCAGATCGGATTTGGTCTGGATAAAGATCGGAAAGTCAAAATCTGCCAGGATTTCAAGACATTTACGGGTTAGCTGATATTTTTCCTCCAGAGGTTGATAGGCATCGGTCACCGTGCCTATCATCACCATACCCGGCTTGGTTTTCTTGACCTGCTCCCGGAGCCGATCCACTATGTTGATTTTCACATCCACGAATTTTCCCCAATCCTCGTTGTGATTTGTATATTTTTTCATAAACTCAGCATAGCAATATACGCAACCGTGCTGACAGCCGGTATAAGGATTTAAAGCATAATCCACCCCGTAAATTCCAGACTTGACCAAAGCGTTCTTGCATTTCACTTCAGTTATCGTTAATTGACTCACGTCTATATCCGACACTTTCCTATTCAGATTTTCTCACCTATCAGATCATAATCACACCAGTCTACAATTTTTGCTTTAACAAATTCACCTATTTTAAAATGGTCGCCTTTCACTAAAATCACCCCGTCCACCTCCGGCGCCTCGGCTGGGCTTCTGCCCAGAAAGTAACCATTGTCCTTTTCTGATTTAGCATCAATTAGAACGGTGAAAGTTTTCCCAATCTTTGTTTCATTCCTCTCAAAGGTTATCTTCTGCTGGGTAAGCATCAACTGGTCTAATCTTTCCTGTTTAAGCTTTGAGGAGATTTGTCCTTTGAAGTTATATGCTTCGGTTCCCTCTTCCCTGGAGTAGGGGAAAGCGCCCAGTTTATCGAACCTGACATCCTCCACGAATTTGAGCAATTCTTTAAAATGTTTCTCCCTCTCCCCAGGAAAGCCCACAATAAATGAAGTCCTCAAGGTCAATTCAGGAATCTTTTCTCTTAGATTGAAAATAAGTTGCTCCACCTCACCTCTGGTCACCTTCCGATTCATCCGGCTCAAAATCTCATCCGAGACATGTTGCAAGGGCAAATCCACATATTTGCACACCTTTGGATTTTCTGCTATCTGGTCTATCAGTTCATCGGAAAAGTGCGCCGGATGAGTGTAAAGCAGACGAATCCATTTAAGTTTTGAGATTTGAGATAGAGACGAGAGGAGTTGTGGCAGTCTTTTTTCTCCGTAAAGATCGACGCCATACAGGGTGGTATCCTGAGCAACCAGATCGATTTCTTTTGTTCCATTTGCAGATAACTGGCGAGCTTCCTCTAAAATGTCTTCCATCCTTTTGCTTCTGAATCCTCCTCTTATCATGGGGATGGCGCAATAGCTACAAAGGTTGTCACAGCCATCCGCAATTTTTATGTAAGCATAGGGACGCTTCTGGACTCTTCTTTTTGTCTTTCCCACTCCGTTATTTTTATCCGGTTGACTCACCTTAAATACTTTCTCACCTTTCAAAACAGAGGAACAAACCCAATCCACCTTGTCGATTTCGCTTAAACCAAAAAGGGCATCGAGTTCCGGTATCTTGCTCCATAACTCCTCAGGGTAGCGCTGGGCTAAGCACCCGCAGAGGATGATCTTTTTTCCCCTGTCTTGATTTTTCAGAGCGATTAAATTGAAAATCTCCTCAATGGATTCCTCTTTGGCTGACTGGATGAATCCACAGGTGTTCAGGATAAGAATATCCGCCTGGTTTTGCTCCTCCGTGATCTTGTATCCCCTCTTTAAGAGAAGGACCTCCATCCTCTCCCCATCTACCTCGTTTTTAGGACAGCCCAAGCTTTCAATCCAAACGGTTTTGTTCATGGATTCGTCATCTCCGCAAAATGTAATTAAACAAAATATCCGGCATCCCGGTTAAGGAGAAAACCTACCCATAATCTTTTGTTTTTGAATTTGACCCTATTCACTCAGATCCAGTTCCTCCACCCCGGGCGGGGTTTGGAAGATAAATTCAGAGTCTTTGATTTTGCGGTTGGTTTTTATGCGTTGAAAGATCAGAACAACTTCATTATCGTTGGCATCTTTATATTCTAATTTCTTGGCCAAAAGATTTTTTTTGTCTACCCAGATGGTCATCTTCTTTATGAAAACATCATCTTTCTTTGGGGAAAGCAAAAGCTTAAAACATTTAGTTCGGTTAACTTTCTCCTCTCCTTTCAACCGAGGGACATACTCGGACCTGAAATTGGAGAGATACTGGTTGGGCCAAAACAGGTTTTCAGATCGATCAACTAAGTTTTTAATCACCTGCTTGTTTTCCACCGAATAAGTCCAGACGAATTCTCCATCACACACGATGGTCTGGTCTTTGGTTCGGATTTTAAACTTATCCGGATTTTTCAAAATCATTTTGCCTTTGATCTTGTTTTCGGTTTCGAATATATCCGAGCGGATGATCTTGGTAAAATCCATAGAGACGTTTTTCAGGGAGCGGTATTTCTTCTCCACCTTTAGAGCCAGGTCATTTGCGGTGATGCCGGCTGTATCTTGACTGAAAATGACAAGCATAGAAGCAAGGATCAAGAAGGTAAGGGTGAATCTGAGCTTCCTCATTTATTTTTTCTCCCGGTTTTTCTTTACTTTCCATTCATGGCTTTCCAGATAGTTGGCGTCCACCAGCACCTCTCTGGCTTTGCTTCCGTCATAAGGTCCCACGATCCCCTCCTCCTCCAGTTGATCTATCAGGCGGGCGGCTCTCTGATAGCCAATGGCAAGTCTCCTTTGCAAAAGGGAGACAGAACCCTGTTTATGTCTGATCACCAGTTCGGCCGCCCTGTGGAAAAGATCCTCATCCTTTTCAGCTTCCTGTTGTATAATGACCTCTTCAGGTTTAGTGGAGAGTAGCTCAATCGGTTTCACAGAATAATCCTGTGCTTTTATAAAGTCTACGATGCCGGCAGTCTCTTCGCTGGAGATGTAGGCTCCATGAAGTCTTCTGGGATCAGGATGACCGGTCTGGATGAGGAGCATATC
>JAGMFA010000167.1 GCA_023127875.1 Candidatus Zixiibacteriota bacterium | reverse complement strand
GATAATACCGAGGTGTTGACGGATAAATTGATCGACAAGGAGTGTGAAGGCAAAGTAATTGTGGGGGGAAGTCTGGTCACAGCAGATGCCATAAAAAAAGCCATAAGATTGGGTGCAAAGGGGATTGTGGTGGGAGGATTCGGCGACAAAGACCTAAGAGATTTTTTGGGATACGATTTGGGTGTAGCTATCACCGGATCAGAGGAGCTGGGAATAACCCTGGTGGTCACCGAAGGATTTGGACAGATGAACATGGCAGAGAAGACATTCTCACTTTTGAGATCAAAAGAAGGCAAGATGGCTTGTATAAATGGAGCCACCCAGATTAGAGCAGGGGTAATCCGGCCAGAGGTGGTGATTCCGTTCGAAGGGGATGTGCACAGAAAAGAAGAAGCAGAGGAATTTGAAACTGTTGGACTCACTGTGGGCTACCCGGTGCGGGTGATTCGCGAGCCTTATTTTGGACGATTGGGTAAGGTGAGTGCCCTGCCTCCAGCTCTGCAGAAGTTAGAATCGGAATCATCTGCCAGAGTCTTGGAGGTGGAGTTTCAAGACGGAAGTAAAGCCATAATCCCCAGGGCTAACGTAGAAATGTTAGAGGAGTAAGGTGCAAAAAAATCTACCTTTGTATGACGGGATAGCAGAATCTTAACAAGGTAACGAAATTGCCATCCTGAAGATTTGCAGGGAACCTCCGATAGCTGATTAGCATGCCAGCCCATTTGGGCTGGCTTTTTACAACTAAAGAAAATAGGTTTAATCTGAAAGAAAAACGGAAATAGCACTTGTTATCAACAAAGGGAAATGGTAGCCGCAACCTTTATGGGCTGTTGAAAAAACCAAACCGGAGTGCCCGTATGGGCGGTTTTCTTCAAAGTTTAAGTAGTTGTGATACAAGAACATTTGGACTTCAAAAAACCGCGAAAGCCCCGCGCCAAAGGCGGGGGATCCTTCGGACAAGCTTTCGCACTCCAAAACCACTTTTTCAACAAGCCCTTCAGGTTGCGTAAGGGTATTAAGAATATAGGTAGAGACCTCGCAGGCTGACGTTCGTCCTGCCCTTCGGTCCTGCACTTCGTCTCCCGCCAAAGGCGGGATGTCGAAGGAAAGGACTTCGTCCGAAGGAAGCCTGTGGCTCACAACCAAAAACGAGATTTTCTTATGCTTCGGGAATGCGAATTCCCGGAATTAAACAGCATCGGCATTCCCTGATATTGATGGCATTAGTGTAATGAGCGGATAAGGCATCCGTTACCAACAATAGCATTGACTGAATTAGTTACGCATGTTATTGTATTTACATGCGTCTTTATTTTTTGAGGTTCAAGCTAAGGTGAAAATTAAATGACTCTGATTAGCCTAAAGAATGTCTCAAAATCGTATGGCATCAATCTGGTCTTAAAGGACATCTCCTGGCAGATCGAGGAAAGAAGAAAGATCGGGCTTTTGGGATCGAATGGAGCGGGAAAAACCACCCTTTTCCAAATCGTCACCGGTGAGTTGGAACCGGATAAGGGAAAGGTGATCAGGAGCAAACATCTGAGAGTTGGATTTTTGCGTCAAGAATATCAGCTTGAGGATGATCTTACTCTGTTAGATGAGATGCTCAAACCATTTTCTGAGCTTTTGAATCTTCATGAACAGTTGCGAAAAACCGAAGAGGAGATGTCCTCGGCAAAGGACTCAAGCAAGCTTTTGAAACTCTATGGTGAACTGCAAATAGAATATGAAAACCAGGGGGGATATAGCTATGAGAATAAAATTGAAAGGGTGCTTTATGGACTGGGCTTTAAGAAAGAGGATTTTGATAAGAGCATTAACATTTTGAGTGGTGGGGAAAAAAACCGAGCCGCCTTGGCATCTGTTCTTTTGTCCGAGCCGAATCTCCTTTTGCTGGATGAGCCTACCAATCATCTGGACATCGAGGGAACTGAATGGTTAGAGCAATATCTGTTAGAATTTTCCGGAACCGTGGTTTTAGTCTCTCATGATCGGTATTTTCTGGATCGGGTTATCAAAGAAGTGGTGGAACTTGAGGATCACTGCACAGAAAGATATGTAGGCAATTTCTCCGCTTATGTGGAGCAGAAAGCTAAAAGGATAGAAAAGGACTTAAAAGAATATGAGGCGCAACAGGAGTATATTTTTCGCACCGGGGATTTCATCCGCCGAAACATCGCTGGACAGAAGACCAAACAGGCACAATCCAGAAGAAAGGCTTTAGAGAAACTTGAGAAATTGGAAAAACCAAAAACCAAAGCCAAGAAGGTGAAAATATCATTCTCCCCAACTCAGCGGACTTCAAGGGCACTCATCTACACAGAGGGTGTGAGCAAAAAATTCGGAGAGATGACTCTTTTTGAGAACGTCAACTTCTCCATCGAAAGATATGATCGGGTGGGTTTGATCGGTCCTAACGGATGCGGCAAGACCACGTTTCTGAAAATACTCCTGGGAAAGGAAAAATCCTCATCCGGAGAGGTGAGGATCGGTTTCAATCTGGTTGAGAACCCCGCCCTTGGCGGGGATGTGGGCTATTATGATCAGGAGCATTTAGGGCTGGATGTGGAAAGTTCGGTCGTAGACGAGGTGTGGAAAGCCAGTCCCCGCTTGCTGCTCTCTGAGATGCGCAGTTTTTTGGCAAAATTCTTATTCTACGGAGATGATGTATTTCGAAAGGTAAAAAGTTTTTCTGGTGGAGAGCAAAGCAGAGTGGTTCTGGCAAAGCTGATGCTGTCCAAGCCAAATTTTCTTATCTTGGACGAGCCGACCAATCATCTGGACATCGCCTCCAGAGAGGTTTTGGAAAATGCGTTGACAGAATTCGGAGGCACGCTTCTGGTCGTCTCTCACGATCGTTATTTTCTCAACAAGATTGTGAGCAGGATTTATGCTTTTGAAGATAGCAGCTTGAAAGAATACTTAGGAAATTATTCCTACTATGAGGAAAAGAAAAGGGAGCGACAGGAAGCAGAAAGAAAAATCTCAGTGATCGCAAAACAGGAGAGGAAAAGGCGAACCCAAATCAAAAAGAGCAAGCCTAAAGTCAAAAAAAGAAGCTTGTTTCAGATAGAAAAGGACATCTCCGAAGTCGAGCAGAAAATTGAAGAGATAGATTATCTGGTCTCCACCCAGGAGGTTTACACCGATTGGCAGAGGCTCTTGGAATTAAATCAGGAAAAGGAGGAGTTATCGAGAAGGTTAGAAGAGCTGTATGCAGAGTGGGAGAACTCAGAGTTTAAGTAGAATCAGGAGTAGATTGACAGACTGCACGGTCCAGAGGGGGGCAAAGTGGAGTATCTATCAATTCGATGCTGGCGGAATGTGCCAATCTCAGCGCCAAAAGCCCTTGACATCCATCAAATGAACACTATATTCAACTCAGCTATACAGTGTGTAGAATGAGTTGCCCAGACACTCAGAATGTAGGCTGCTTAGTGTAGAGGGGAGATCATCACGTGAACCAAGGGAACGAAGTTCAGAACGTTTGAGGGGGTTACTTGTGGATGTGTGGGCTACAATTGTCTCAATGCTCGCAAATGTGTTAACCATTGTTGCCTCGGGAATAGCGATTTATCTTTTTGTGACGAAAAGGAAAACGGTATCTTTGGCTTTTCGAGCGCTGATCAACTATTCGTCACAGATGACATTATCGGAACTCAAGGCGAAGCTCGATCGGCTCAACGAGCTCACTGCAGATGACCCACAACAAGCTCAGGAAGTAAGGAATATACTCGGAGATGTCACAGGACAAATTCAGGGTAATCCTAAACTCTCCAGAGAGTTCTTGGACGTGTTGAAGAAAGCTGCCAAGTTAGCTGACGGACGTGTGGATTTAACAGAGCAGAGGAAGCGAGCTCTCGTGAGCGAGTTGCGCGAGCGTTTGCGGCACGCGAATATTGAGGGCTTACATATCTTAATGGGAGAGAAAAAATGAGTAAGATCGTCAGAGTGGTGAATGCGATGATCGAGAAGAGCGACAAGATAACGGAGGTCACCCCAGCCCAGGGCAGGTCAGATGAGTACTACTTCTTGTACGACGGGAAATACAGATGGTCAGTAAGTTACGACGATGACGCGAACACCTATTTTGTCCACTACTACCCTAACCAGCAAGCCATCAGAAGCCTCGCCGCAGCTTGGGAGATGGATGTTCCACCGGAATCTGTGGCATACAATACTGCAGATCTAGGCACTCGCGAGGCCTATGCTTCGTTCAGGGATCTTTACAAGTTGGTCCAGGAGAAGGTCCACGGAATAGATGGGGTGTTCGATGACATCCTGGGTACAACTGACAAAGACGACCTTCCCTTCTAGTTTGTTGACGGCGCAACTCCGCCCAGACGGGCCTCCGTGACCGTTGAAAAGGGACGGGGGTGCAACCGCCGCCCTAACAAGAGAAGAGTTGTCTAAAAAGCTGGAAGAGTTATACGCTTAATGGGAAGATTCAGCGCAGAGGTAATTTGTAGGTCGGGCTGTTCATTTGGACTGCCCGACGAAAGGATTCGGTAGGGCGGGCATCCTTGCCCGCCGATTTACACCGGATCGGACAGGGGTTGCACC
>JAGMFA010000166.1 GCA_023127875.1 Candidatus Zixiibacteriota bacterium | reverse complement strand
GTTACCTATGTCCCCGGTCTGTACAGTGGGAGAGGGTTAGGGTGAGGGGTATGTAAACTTATTTCTTACTTTTGTATTAGTTCAGCAAAATCACCGGGGCAAATTCCGGTGACGTTAAATTCAACCTCACCTCCTTTTGTCCCTTTCAGGGTAAACCCCTCTCCATATGCGGTGAACAGTTCACAGTAAACTGTTTACCGTTTCGGGAGAGGGGGATATAGGGGGAGAGGTCTTTTTTGAAAGGTAATACGGTAGGTGATGGCTGACTATCTCCTGTCCCATCTGAAAAAATAGGAGTCTGAACAACATGAAAGCAGAGCGGAAAAGAATGTCTGAAGACTTTTCTTTTAGCCAGAGTGTAAAAAATATCGTCAAGAAGATACCTCCAGGTAGGGTCGCCACTTATGGTCAGATTGCGGCGTATGCTGGTAATCCTCGTGCCGCTCGTCAGGTGGTCTGGATACTACATTCCTCTTCTCGAAAAGATAGATTGCCCTGGCATAGGGTCATTAACCGTGAAGGACGCATATCTTTAGAACCGAACCATGGTTATGAAATTCAAAAAGAGCTGTTGCGGAAAGAAGGGATAAAGTTTGATAAAAACGATGCCATAGATTTTGACCGTTATCTTTGGTCTCCATCCACTTTGTAAGAGATGGATTTGTTTGTGCGGCTTTCGGGTTATGAGCACGGGTTGACGTTCGATTCTAACTTCATATAAATCAACACATTTGGCAAGTTTTGGGTGGACCACATATCATAGTATACCTTCGCATACATCTTCGTAGTCAAGCCCTGACCTACCTTGCTATTCGTAACCCAGTCGATAATGTAAGCTTTTTCTCATAGGAAACAACAAGGTGGGTGGAATCGTATAATAATATAGCAGATGTTTAGTTTTATTTTTCGAAACATTTGAATCAAAATAAAACATTATGACTTCATAAAATCCATTTCTTTGAGGTAGAAAGCAATGAAGAAGATAATAGTAGGAATCTTAGTGCTTAGCTGGCTTGGAGCTGTTGCAATGACTGATGACACAACGTACTATGCGAAAAACATTGAGGAATCAATTGTTATTTCGGAACCTGTCATCGAAGAAACAGATCAATACGTAACTGTAGGTCTGAAAGAAACAGCATCCTCTCTGTCAAAAGCGGGAGAACCGGTTTTGCCAGTTGTGACAAAAGTGTTTATTCTCCCTTTTGGATCAAAAATCAGTCATGTTGATGTGAATTTTTCTGAAACAAGCGAGATAGTGTTGTCAAGACAAGTGCAGCCAGGTCCTCAACCAATTCCAAAGACTGGTATGCGAGCACCGAGGGAACAGGTGCAAAACGATGAAATCTATGAAAGTGTTGAATTATATCCGGCAAGTAGCTTCAGCTACACTGTAGGCGCAGGAATTAAAGGAGATGAACGTATCATTTTTCTTAAGGTTCATTGCTATCCGGTGAGATATTCTCCTGGTCTAAACATACTTTCTTACAGCGAGAGTGTTGATATAAGGGTGAGTTATGATGAACCAGTAGTTCCAATTTCATTTCCCGATGACTATGATATGGTCATAATTGCACCCAGCATGTTCTCAGAGGAACTTCAGCCATTGATTGATCATAAGAATAGTCGTGGTGTTCAAACCATTCTGAAAACAACTGAAGAGATTTATGCCGAATACATGGGCCGGGATGAGCCTGAGCAGATTAAGTATTTCATCAAGGATGCGATTGAGACCTGGGGTGTTAGGTTTGTTTTGCTGGTGGGAGGAGCATCACAACTTCCAGGCAGATATACACATATCTATTTTGAGTATGATTACCAGGATTATTGGGTTTTCTTGTCTGATCTATATTATGCCGATGTGTATGATGATAGTCTAAATTTCTCCAGTTGGGACTCTAATGACAACGATGTCTTTGGTGAATATAATTGGTATGGTAATTATGATGATGTCGATCTGTATCCCGATGTTTACCTGGGACGACTTGCCTGTGTCAATGAAAATGAGGTTATCACCTGTGTGAACAAAATCATCACCTATGAGACCGGGGAGGCACATACGCAGGATTGGTTTACCAATCTTGTGCTTATGGGTGGAGACTCTTTGCCTGGTGATGAAGAGCAAATAGATGAGGGGGAGTACGTTAATCAGCACGTGATGGATACCCTGGATTGGTTTATTCCCGTCAGGGTCTGGGCGTCAAATGGGCTATTGTTCGATGCAGCCAATATAAGTGATGCGATCAACAACGGGGCGGGTTTCGTATTTTTCAACGGCCATGGTAACACCACCGTGTGGGCGACGCATCCCCATGAAAGTTATCAGTGGATACCACCGGGTTACTATACGAATTCACACATAAATGCACTTACCAATGGGGGCAAGCTTCCCATCGTGGTATCTGATGCGTGTTATCATTGTCAGTATGATGCGGCCCCGTACTGTTTTGGATGGACCTTTGTCACTAATCCCAATGGTGGCAGTATTGCATACCTTGGCGGAACAGACATTGATGTCTCTTATGGAGGGGTGGATATCGTAACCAAAGGTATTGAAAGACTTTGTGTAATTATGTCTAAGAATTATAAGGAAGGTGATGCAACATTTGGTGAGTTGTGGGGTAACGGCATTAGTACCTATCTATCTCCTGTCATGGATGAAATCGACTACATAACGGTTGAGGAATTTCAACCTTTGGGGATCCTTCACTACTCATCGCAGGTGATTCACAAAAACCAGCCAAACCGGCAACACCCCAGGGTGAAATAGAAGGAATAGCAGGAGAGGAATACACCTATACATCGAGTACAACTGATCCAGATGGAGACAGTTTATATTATCTGTTTGACTGGGGCGATGAAACATATTCAGAATGGATAGGACCCCATGCTTCAGGCGAGGTAGCAGGAGCAAATCACCAGTGGACCGACAGTGGCAGCTATGAGATAGGAGTTATAGCAAAGGATGATGGTGGTGTCTTTAGTGAATGGTCTGATCCCTTAGCAGTTAATATGTGTGTTCTCCACGGCGACGCCAACGGAGATGAAGTAATAGACTTAGGTGACGTGGTTTATCTAATAAACTACCTTTATAAAGGTGGTCCTGCCCCTGACCCATTGGAAATGGGCGACAATAACTGTGACGAGGTGGTTGACCTTGGTGACTTGGTTTATCTGATAAACTACCTGTTCAAAAACGGGCCACTCCCCTGTTGCTGATCTTAAGAAATCCTTTACCCGTCACAAATCAGTCGTAGGTCCGAAATGGCGAAGCCTTTCGGACAAAAGGATGTCGGATAGTCCCCATTTGGGGACATATCCGACCTACAACACTATTCACATGTGACGATCAAGCCGAATCTCTAATTCAGAGGCTCGGCTTGTGGTGAGAGACATCGAACCATTCATGGTGAGCCCTTCAACTTCGTTCAGGATAAACGGAGTCGAACCGCCGTGTTGTTTGTGGGTTTTGGTGTGACTCTGGGGCTGGAACCCGAAAGTCCTCTTTATCCGTTGTGTCGGGTCTTGCTGACGGCCCGCCGTCAGTGTGACCTGACACATTCGAAACTGTCAGGTCACACCCGCCAAGGCGGGCAAGACCTGACAGAACAGCAAGAGTCAGCCTTGAGTCGATTACCTTCTCTCTGCCTCTCCGGTCATGGGGACGAAACGAACCGGGATGACGTTCATCTTTTTTATTCCTGTCTCGGTTTTGGTTATCACCATCAACTCCTGGAAAACGTCACCCACCGGTATGACCAATCTCCCTCCCACTTTAAGCTGATCCACCAAAGGTTGAGGGATATGATCTGGTGCCGCAGTCACGATCACACCGTCAAAAGGGGCATGCTCCTTCCACCCCTGATAGCCATCCGCACATCTAACTGTGATATTTTGGTATCCCATCTCCTTCAGCCTCTTTTCTGACATCTCAGCCAGAGAGCAGATGATTTCAATGGAGTAAACCTCTTTGGCAATCTCCGCTAAGATAGCCGCCTGATAACCTGAACCTGTGCCGATTTCCAAAACCTTTTCTCCTCCCTTAAAGCCCAGAAGCTCGGTCATCAAGGCGACGATGTAAGGTTGGGAGATGGTTTGACCCTCTCCGATGGGCAAAGGACCATCACTGTAAGCTTGATCCTTTAAGCTCTCGGAGACAAAAAGATGGCGAGGGACCTCTCGCATGGCATCCAGAACCAACCTATCCTTCACCCCCCTTGCCTCTATCTGGGTCTTCACCATTATCTCTCTTTTTTCGGCATAAATATCTTCTTGAGATTGTTGGTTTTTCATCCCGGTTTCCTTCTGTTCCGATTCTCTACAGGAGAGAGGAAAGAAAAAGATAAAGAATAGCGGAATCCACAAAATTTGAGTTTTTAACATATCTGATCATCTTCTTTTCTGCCAGAGGCGGTCAGACGACCGCCCCCAGACGGGCCTGTCCAGGCGTCTGGGCAGATCTGCTTATGGCAGACTTTGGGTCTGTGAACCGAAATAATAATATACAAAAAAGAAAGCGGTGTCAATGATTTATTTCTTGTTTGTCAACGCAAATCAAAAATGTC
>JAGMFA010000165.1 GCA_023127875.1 Candidatus Zixiibacteriota bacterium | reverse complement strand
AGATGACCAATGTGATAATTCGGGAGACCGAGACTTTCGAGAAAGCCTTGCGCAGATTTAACAAATCCTGCGAGAAGTCTGGCATTCTGGCAGACATCAAGAAGCATCAGCATTTTGAAAAGCCATCCGAACGCCGCAAACGAAAGTTGGCTGCGGCAAGAAGAAAAAGTCGACGAAGATGGGAATATTGATTCATGACTGATCAGGCAAGGCCTACGGGTGCTTCCTCCCTCAAGCAGAAAATCGATCAGGACACGAAGGAAGCACTAAAGAAAAAAGATCCTTTGAGGTTGAGTGTGCTCCGTATGCTCAAATCGGAGATCAAATACAAAGAGATAGATTTGGGCTCGGAGCTTTCCGACGATGAGGTGATTGCGGTTCTATCTTCGTCGATGAAAAAACGAAAAGATTCGATTCAGCAATTCGAGAAAGGAGGAAGAGACGATCTGGTTTCCCAGGAGAAGGCTGAGCTGGATGTGATATACAAATATATGCCGGAACAGTTAGCTGATGAGAAACTCTCCGAAATCATCAGCCAGGCGATAAAAGAGACAAACGCCACAGGTCCTTCCGATTTGGGCAAGGTAATGAAGCAGATCATGCCAGAAGTTCGGGGAAGGGCGGACGGAAAAAAAGTTAACCAGATGGTCTCTTCACAGCTTTCTCAAGATCCATCGGACAATCGATCTCAGACTCTTAAATGAGAATGTTTGCTTAAAAAGAGAGAGAAAGATGAGGTAGCTTCAAGCAAACAGATGCGAAGCTCATCCCGCAAAGTGCGGGACGCACATTCATACGAATTTTGCACGATTTCTTCTGGTGCAAAATGAAGATCAAAAAAATTAATTATCCAAAACACGACACGTTCCCGATTGAAGATCGAGGTGACGTGTCGTGTTTTTATGCCCAATCCAGTCAGGCTTGACGGCAAAAGATAAAGCTGATAAAGAAGATAAACCTTAGCTCTGCCGTGAAATTTGGTTCAACCAAAAAGGCGGTAAGAAAGCGAGGGGATAGATGAACTGGGTAGATTTCGTTTTGATAGGGCTTCTTTTAGTGGCTATCATTATCGGCTCCAGAAGAGGACTTTTCAGTGGACTGATGGGAATGCTGGGTTTGGTATGTGGAGTGATCTTTTCCATTAATTATATGGATCAGATTACCGCCAAATTCCTTTCTCACATGCGAGTTTCTACGGTTATGGTGGTTTTCATGGAGTTTATTGTGGTATTTGTGATGGTCTACGTGGGAATCAAACTTCTGGGTTATTTGTTTTACAAATTCGCCTCGCTTAAGCCTCTGGGGAATTTGGACAAAGTGGGTGGAGCAATTATGGGAATTTTTCAAGGCTGGATTGTTTTAGGAGTGCTTCTTTTTTTGCTTATATTTCTACCCCTCCCGGATTCCTTCGTAGCTAAGCTGGACAACTCCTTTTTCGCTCCAGGCATGAGAGGGGTAGTCCCCATGATCTATGATGAGACCGCATTCCTTCACCCGGAAAGCCCCAGTCTGGTGAATAAGGTAAAAACAGCTTTGAGGACCGATCCAGACAAGTCCTCCCGAGATTTCGGAGGATTCTCCACCGAGGGACCCTCAGTCTCAAGAATCATCCATTCGATGGAGGAATATTTCGGAACATAGTTCTGCCTTAGCTGATATAAAGCAGATTTTATTCCCAACGGAGGGAGGAGATTTCGTCTGGTTCTGTGGAACGTTGCTGTTGGGATTTCGTTTCTTTTAGGAAAATAAAAAGCTTGAGTTGGTCGGATGGACGAACACACACTAAAGGTTTTAGAGTTCGATAAGATAAGGGAGATGCTTTCAAAGCACTGCCTCTCTGAGATGGGAAGGGAACTGGCAATCTCCATCTTCCCCACCAAAGACAAGGAGATAGCGGAAAAGGAGATAAGGCAGACCACTGAGTTGAAGGAGATACTTTTATATGAGGAGACATTCCCGCTCTCCTCTATGGAGGATATTCGGAATTCATTGAAAAAAGCAGAGGCAGAAGGGGCATGTCTTGAGCCCAAAGAACTTTTAAACATCGCCCAGATTTTAAATGTCTCCAAATCTTTGATCAAATTCTTCAAAAATAAAGAAGAGAAATATCCACACACATTCGCTTTGATCTCGGAGTTAAGAAGTTTTGACGAGATCCTTTCTGCCATAAATTCAGCGGTCGACCCCTCAGGGGAGATAAGAGATTCCGCCTCGGGAAGATTATCAGACATCCGTCATCAAAAAAAGACTTTGCGAAATCGAATCCTAGATAAGCTGGAGTCGATGATCGGCGCCCGCAAGGCTAAGGGACCCCGTCAGGACGACATCATCACCATCCGGGATGGAAGATACGTCATTCCCATGGATGAATCTGATTTCTTTCAGAGCCGGGGGATAATCCATGACCGATCCAGAAGCGGTGCCACCGTTTTTGTGGAACCCTTGGTAGTGTTGGGAATGAATAACCAATTAAGGGATCTCTCCTTAGAGGAAAAAGCTGAGATCGAAAGAATCTTAAGAGAGATTTCCGGTATGATCAGGGAGGAGCTTAAAGATCTGGACGTTACCGCGCGAATTCTGCAAGAGTTGGATTTCATCCATGCCAGAGCCCAGCTCTCCTTCGACTACGATGGGAATCCTCCCCTGTTGAATGAGCAAGGATATGTAAACTTAATCGAAGCCCGCCACCCTTTGCTTCATCATCCCCAGGATAAAAAGCCGGGGATCTCGCCCTTCGACAGGCTCAGGGTGGTGAGCAAAGCCGAACCACCAAAGGCGGGGGGGGTGGTTCCCCTTTCTTTGGCTTTAGGGAGGGACTATTCCACTGTGATCATAACCGGACCGAATGCCGGTGGGAAGACTGTGGCACTTAAAACCGTGGGACTTCTCAGTTTGATGGCTCTATCAGGATTGCACATACCTGCCAAACCCTACTCGGAGATCTCCGTGTTCAAGAGAGTCTACGCCGATATAGGAGATGAACAGTCCATTGAGATGTCACTCTCCACCTTCTCTTCTCACATGCTTCACATCAAAGAGGCGGTGGAGAATGCAGATTCCGAGAGCCTGATTCTCTTGGATGAGTTGGGCGGCGGAACCGATCCCAAAGAGGGTGTAGCCTTGGCTGAAGCCATATTAGATCAGTTGATCAGAAACGAAGTTAGAGTCATCATCACCACCCACCATGGAGCACTGAAGATGTTAGCTCAAGAGTATCCGCAGGTAAGGAATGCCTCCATGGAATTTGATAAGGAAACGTTGAGTCCCACTTATCGGTTTCAGATCGGCTATCCGGGCTCAAGTTATGCCATTCAGATCGCTCAAAGATTGGGCATGCCAGAGGGGATAATCCAGAAGGCTCAAGAAGTTTTAGGCAGTGAGGAAAGAGACTTAGGAGCACTCTTAGAGAGTCTGGAGAAAGACTTAAAAAGGGTGAGGGAAAATCGGCAAGCAATGGAGGAACAGAAAAAAGTCACCGAAGAGCTTATGAATCTGTACCAGGATAGGATGAAGAAACTGGAAGAGCGGGAAAAGGAATTGAAGACCAGAGCTTTGAGAGAATCAAAACTCATGGTGGAGGCCACCAGGGCAGAGCTGGAGAGATTGGTGGCACAGATAAGAAAGACCCAGGCTCAAAAAGAGGTGGTGAAGGAAGCGCATCGAGTCATAGAAGAGAAGAGGACTTCCTTAACCCAGGA
This sequence comes from Candidatus Zixiibacteriota bacterium, assembly GCA_023127875.1. The sequence continues at coordinate 873 of JAGMFA010000165.1, read as the reverse complement.
GTTGGAGAAGTTTGAAGAAAAGGTAACCAAGAAGTTGGGCATCATACAGGTGAATGATTCTGTTTGGATAGAGCCTCTGGGCATCACCGGGGAGGTCATATCTAAAGACAAGCAGTCGAACAAATTCAAAGTGCTGGTGGGAAACTTAACCTACGATGTTGAAGAGGAGAAGCTAACCAGAATTGAAGAGGAGGAAAGAGTTAAGCCTGAGCCTGAATATGTGGGGACACCCTACAATATCCCGCAGGTGTCGCCTGAGATCGACTTAAGAGGGCTTCTGGCAGAGGAAGCCTTTGACATTGTAGATAAGTATTTGGATGATGCTTTTCTGGCAGGGCTGACAACTATCTCCGTTATTCATGGCAAAGGGACTGGTGCTCTTCGCAAAAAGATAAGTGGATTTTTGACTCATCATCATCGGGTAGAGCAGATAAGACTTGGCGAGTGGAACGAAGGCGGCTCCGGCGTCACCATAGTTAAACTAAAAGAATAAAATCCTGTAGGGGCAATTCATGAATTGCCCCTACAAAATCTTACTATTCTTTCCAGATCGGATAGGGGTTGTACCCCTGTCCGTAGAAAAGAGGCGGGGTTGCAACCCCCGCCCCAACAGGAGCTCGCCGAATTTTTGCGGGACCAAAAGCTCCCCGCTTAAGTATTCCCCTCCCCTGTCCGCCGGAGGCGGATTCGCCTATGGCGAAATGGGAGGGGTTAGGGGAGGGTGATATAAACGGTTGCGTATGCATTCAGCACCACGTTCGGACAGGGGTTGCACCCAGTAGTCCCCAGGGCTTTGAAGCGGCTCAAACCCTTGTTGTACCGCGAGAGAATAATCCCCCTTTTTTAAAGGGGTGTACAGACCGGAGACATGGG
>JAGMFA010000164.1 GCA_023127875.1 Candidatus Zixiibacteriota bacterium | reverse complement strand
GACAAAGGGGGTGAGGTAGAAGACAGCCACTATTATAAGTCGTAACCAAAATCTGCATCTTTAAATAATTCTTTGGATGAGATTCTTTGTATTAGCAGGTAATCTCACAAAACTCACTTCTGCCTGACTTTGAAATTTTCAATTATTCCCTCAATCTCCTTAATATCTCTGGGGTTTTTGGTAAGATCCAAGGCTTTCTCTAAGTGGCTTATCGCCAGTGAAAATCTACCTATGTAGGAGTATACCATTCCAAGGTTCCTATGAGTTGAGTAATGTTGGGGATCCAACCTGAGAGCTTCTTTAAATGTATTTATGGACAATACAAATTCTTCCTTTTCAGCGTACACCAATCCTAAACTGACGTATGCGTCCACATAATTGGAATCAAGCCTTATCGCTTCTTCGATCTCAACCAAAGCGGAATCGTACCGCCCTTTGTTATAGTAAAACATTCCAAGATTATTGTGTGACTCCGCAAAGTCCGGTTTTGCTTGAATGGCTTTTTTGAATTCTCTTTCTGCCAACCGCATTAAGTGTCGCCTTTGAAGGATGGATGCGTAGGCATTATGTGCCACCGCATCATAAGGTGCTCGTTTTACCGCCGCTCTCCAGAAAAAAATGTCTTTCCTAAATACTTCTGCTTGGCTTTTAATATTGAAAGCATAAAATATCAGAAGAAGTGCAAAAAACAAAGCAAACAAATGATTCGCCCTAATTAATATCTTATCGGGAAGAGTCGGGATTTTAATTCCTAAGACTCTTTTTCCTTTTGTTACATCCCCGGCTTCTACGACTTCTTCATCCTGCCTTCGTTTAGGCAACTTAATTTCAAATATTTTTTTCTCCCACTTGATCCCTTCCACTGCCAACTTACCCAGAATAAGGCAAAATCCAATAGAAGGTATATAAGCCCACCACTCTTTGACCGGAGCGTAAAGTGGAACTAAATTCAAAACCGGCACGAGGGTAATAAGAATCCACAATATGCCGAACCAAACCTCCTTTGAACGTTTTCGCAAGGATATTCCCAATCCTAATACAATTGCAAAAAATATTAAAGAACCTAAAAATTTCAGACTCAATATGGAGCTAACTGTCAGCACCCGGGGAGAGAAATTAAACTGGAAGGGCAAAATCAATTTTTTAAAGTAATAAAAATATATGGGGAAAACGGTAAGAAACCTGTGAAACAATCCACTTGAGGTATAGGGTTCACCTGTGCCAAGATTCCCTATCACCTTTATTCGGAGCAAGAGATATAAGATCGTGATTATCACGAACGGTATATAGGGGATTATTTTCTTCCTGATTGGCTCCTTTTCCGAAAGGTAATCCCAGACAAACAGAAAAAGGGGCAAAGCCAAAGTGGTCTCTTTGGAAAACAAACATAAAATATAACTGACTGCTGCACCTACCAAAAGAAGCTGTCGGGGTAACTTCTGATGATCTTTTCTTTTTATAAAAAGGATCACGGTCAAAAGAAAAAAGATACAGGCAAGCAGGTCGGTCCTCCCGGAGATCCAAACCACCGAGCTGACATGAAGGGGATGAGCGGCAAAAAAGAGACTGGTGAAAATCGATAAAGGTATATTTTTAAACAGAAGAAATATCAAAAGATATAATAGTATGGTATTGAGGGTATGAGCTCCCAGGTTAAATAGATGATGGCTTCGGATGGATTTGCTAAGATGATAACTTACAAAATATGTCAAGCTGACTATGGGTCTATAATAAGGAAGAGGTTCATAGGTTTTCACGGGCAAAGGAGAAAGGAAAGTGGTTTTAAGGTTGCCCCAGTCTTCCAGAAAATCGGTGTTCTCGTAAAAAAGAGGGCGATCATCTGCCACGTAACTAAGTTTTGAGGTCTTGAAATAGACCAGCATCGAAACAACTGCAATCAAAACGATGAGTATCAGATGAATCAATTTATTATTCATGTAATATCCTCCTTCTATCACCAGAAGATTCGGTCCTTCGTACCGATGAAATATTATTTACCGAAGATAATGGAAAATCATTTCTCAATCGACCTTAAATTGTTAATCTCTCAAACATCTAAAAAAACTTAAGCCAAATGACTCAAATTTACATCATAATATCATAAACCTTCGTGTTTGTCAACAACAAATGCGTATGCATTCATACGAATCTTCCTTTTCTTCTTGACTTCAATTTTATGCAAACTTATTATCACTATCGGAATTGTTTAAAATTTCTGATAAGGAGAATGTTATGGCAGAAGATGTAAGAAAAAATTTGGTGATTATAGGAGGTGGACCCGCAGGATACGTGGGAGCTATTCGAGCCTCGCAACTGAAAGCAAATGTAACTCTGATCGAGAAAGAAGAAGTTGGAGGAGTGTGCCTGAATGTGGGCTGTATTCCCACAAAGGTTTTGACCTCCACCGCTCATCTTTTTTTGAGCATGAAGCGTTCCGACAGATGGGGACTTAAGACCCACGGAATAAATCTGGATTTTCCTCAGGTGATGAGAAGAAAACAAATGGTGGCACAAAGATTGGTAACCGGAGTAAAGAGTTTGCTCAAAACAAATGGGGTCAATTTAATCAAAGGAACTGCGAGCTTTTTGGGTGAAAAAGTAATTGAGATTAAAACCGATAAGGACAAAATCCAGAAAATTGAAGCTGACAAAATTTTGATCGCCACCGGTTCTGTTCCCATCATGCTTCCCATTCCGGGGATGGAATTAGAGGGGGTGGTCGATAGCACCGGAGCTTTATGCTTCAGAGAAATCCCCAAAAGCATGTTGGTCATTGGCGGAGGAGCCATCGGATGCGAATTCGCCTACATATATCACTCCTTTGGCACCCAAGTTACCATCGTGGAAATGCTGTCTCAGATTTTGCCCGGAGAGGATCACGAGATTGTGGCCAGCCTAAGAACCTCCTTAGAAAAAGCGGGGATAAAGATTTTCACAGACTCCAAAGTTTCGAAAATTGCCTCAGCGAAGGAAGGTAAAAAGATCATTACCATCTCTTCTCCAAAAGGAGAGATTGACATTGAAGTGGAAAAAGTTTTGGTTTCAGTGGGAAGGAAGGCAAACACTAAAGATTTGGGCTTGGAGAAGCTTGGAATTAAGATGGACAGGTCAAACGTCATGGTTGATGAATATTTGAAGACCAACCTGCCTGACGTCTATGCCTCTGGAGATTGCATTGGCAACTATCTTTTAGCTCATGTTGCCTCCATGGAGGCGGAGCTGGCAGTGGAAAACGCGCTTGGGTCGCAGAAAAAAATGGACTATACTGCTGTGCCCCGCTGTATCTTTACTCATCCGGAAATAGGGAGCGTGGGCTTGACCGAAAAGCAGGCAACAGACCAAGGAGTGAAAGTTAAAACGGGCAAATTTCCTTTCATAGCCAACGGCAGAGCTCAAGCGGAGAGCGAAACCGAGGGAATGGTCAAGATCATTGCAGATGCTAACTCAAGCAAGATACTGGGTGCACATATTTTAGGACCCCGGGCAACGGATTTAATAGCGGAGCTAACCTTGGCTATGAAAATGGGAGCAAAAACCGAGGATTTGATAGATACGATTCACGCCCATCCCACTCTATCAGAACCAGTAAGAGAAACCGCTTTAAAATTAGAAGGAAGACCCATACATATCACATAGGAGAGACCAACGAAGAGAAAAAATGTTGACTGGCGTTTCTGAGGTTTCTGACCTTTCTGACGTTTCTGACCTTTATTTTTTAAAATTTTTTCTTCTCCACTAATCATATCCTTTTTAGAAAACGAACCTTATGTTCTCCCATACAGTTGCAAAGCTCGTCCCGCAAAGTGCGGGACGCACATTCATACGAATCTCCTTCAATAACAGGTGAGCTATCCTTTTCACCACAAAAGTTGTGGGAAAAGTGCTCGGCTTCCCGTTGGTGTTCCTCACCAACGGGATGATTCAGAGTGGAGTATCCACCTTCAGGTGGATCAAAAGAAGTCTATTGTATTTCAACCTCTTACCGGTCAAGCTAAAGCTTGACACTCCAGATGATCACATTATCGTTTGAGCCTTCTTCTGAGAGCCAGAAGAAAGAAAACCAGGGTAACCGGGCTGAGAATAGACTCTTGTTGGGGTGGGGGCTCGCCCCCGCCCCTTCGCCTTTTGCAGACAGAGGTGCAATCCTTCCCTCGGACTGAGTCCTTCGGGACGAAGTCAGGAGAAACCCCTCAGGACAAGTCCCTCTCCAAACATGCCCAGAGAATGGTTCTTTAATCCAATTCAACCGCAAGATGATCAAGCCAAGTTGGCTTTTCTTCTCTTCCTCGCCAGATACACCGGTAAGCCGGCCAAGAGAAGAGTAACAATAATAAGACCCCACTGGGAGAGGGTGGGGACGGATTCGTGGATAAAGGGGAAAATATTCCTGATTAAGTATTCTTCCATTGGAGGACAAAGGCTGTCCGGCTGCACCCAATAGCAATAAAGGCTGTCTATCGAAAACCAGGTAGTGAAAGAACCACCCCATCCATAGTTCATATGATATTGATTCTGTCCGCCGGTATCCCTCCACCCGTCACAAACAATAGAGTGCCTATAAATACGATACTGTATCGGACGACCATTGTTTATCTC
>JAGMFA010000163.1 GCA_023127875.1 Candidatus Zixiibacteriota bacterium | reverse complement strand
ATAAAAGATAATCAAAAGAAAATTATCGCCATTGGCAAAGCGTTGAGCTCGGCAAAGAACTTTATGGATTCAGAATACAAAAATAATCTGTTTGAATACATTCGGGTGATATAGTTATATCAAGTTCAAGAGTTCAAGGGTTCAAAGGTTCAATTAAACCAACGCCATGCACATCTGTTTCGATATAAGAAAGGTTGATTTTCAGGCATTTGTGAAGCCGGTGGTGACTTTGGGAAGCTTTGACGGCGTTCATCTGGGTCATCAAGCTATAATTAAAAGGTTGATTGAGAAATCTAAGGAAAAGAACAGGGTGGGGGTGGTGGTCACCTACGAGCCCCACCCTCAGAGCGTGGTGGCGCCTCATGATGCCCCAGGTATTCTGACCACCCTGGAGGAGAAGCTTAAGCTTTTAGAAGAATTGGGCGTAGAGGAGACGGTGGTGATGAACTTCGATGAGCAATTGAGCGAATATTCAGCAGAGGAATTTGTTGAGAAAATCCTGGTGAGAAAATTGAATGTCGGTGATCTGGTGGTAGGATATGATCATGCTTTTGGAAAAAACAGAGCCGGTAAAATCGACCTTTTAAAAGAGACGGCTTCAGAGTATAACTTCGGTCTGGAGGTGGTTTCCGCCCTGCAGGTGGATGGGATAAGAGTAAGCAGTACCCGAATCAGAAAAGAACTTGAAGCTAGGGAATTTGCCAAAGCCAAATGCCTGTTAGGGCACAGCTTTCCCATCTCTGGCACAGTAATCAGAGGGAGAGGGAGAGGAAAAAGTTTAGGCTATCCTACCCTGAATCTACAAGTCCCCTCAAACAAACTTCTGCCCCAAGATGGAGTTTACTCAGTCAGGGTGCAACTTGAAGGCAAAACATACGTAGGGATGATGTATGTCGGACCCAAACTCACCTTTGGGGAGAACACCCGTTCGGTGGAGGTTCACGTGTTTGGGTTAGAAAAGGAGGCCAGTGGCTTTAGGGTTGAGCTTTTTGTGGAAAACTGGTTTAGGGGGCCAAAAAAGTTCGCCGATCCCGAACATTTGAAGGATCAGTTGAAATCAGATGAAAAGAAAGTCAAGGAGATGTTCAGAATAGATAGTTCAAACTGAATCAAAAAGATACACAAAGGAGGATGTCTTGCCACTTGCCCGGGATAAAAAAGAAAGGTTGATAAGAGAATATCGCAAACAAGATGACGATACCGGTTCACCAGAGATTCAGATCGCTCTGCTTACTGAAAGGATCAGCGAGCTGACGGAGCACCTAAAAAAGCATACCAAAGACTTCAGTTCCAGAAGGGGACTTTTAAAACTGGTGGGAAAGAGAAGGAGGCTTTTGGATTATTTGAAGGATACGGATCTGGATGGTTATCGAAAGATAGTGGAAGAATTAGGCTTGAGGAAATAGTGATCTGCGATGGAAACTGAAAGTTTCATCTCACTTTAATTGAAACAGTTATAATTTTCAGCTGAGATAGGAGTTTTGGATGGAATCAAGATTACAGATAGAATTGGGTGGTAAAACACTGATGGTGGAAACGGGAAAGGTAGCCAAACAGGCTCATGGATCTGCTGTCGTACGTTTAGGAGATACGGTAATTTTAGCCACCGCAGTGGAGGCAAAACAGATTGATGAAGAAAAAGACTTCTTTCCTCTATTGGTGGACTATCGGGAGAAAGCTTATGCGGCGGGCAAAATCCCGGGAGGTTTTTTCAAAAGGGAGGGCCGACCCAGCGAAAAGGAAACGGTGAGCGCGCGATTGATCGATCGAACTTTACGTCCCCTGTTTCCGGAAGGATATTTTGAAGAGGTCCAGGTCATGGTTATGGTCCTCTCCTCTGATCAGGAAAATGATGCGGACGTGCCAGGACTCATAGGCGCCTCTGTGGCTTTGAGCGTCTCAGAGATACCTTTCTATCATCCAGTAGGTGCGGTGAGAGTAGGAAGGTTGGGTGGAGAATTTGTTGCCAACCCCACTTTCTCAGAACTGGAAGAGAGCGACATAAATCTGGTAGTGGCAGGAACTAAGGATTCTGTCAATATGGTGGAAGGGGAATGTCGGGAGATCTCAGAAGGTAACCTTCTCTCCGCCCTGGAGTTTGGACACGAGAAGATCAAGCTGATAGTTGGGTTGCAGGAGGAGCTTCGCGCAAAAGTAGGCAAGCCCAAGCCGGAGGTGGAACCTCCTCCCAGAAATCCCGAACTGATAGAGGCAGTCACTGCTTTGGGGCTGGAGAAGATCAAAGAAGTTAACCGAACATCAGATAAGCTGGGAAGACAAGAAAAGTTAGATAATCTTTTGGATTCGGTCACCCTGGATCTTTTGGAAAAATTCCCGGAAAGCGAAAAGGAGATCAAATCCATCCTGCAGGAATTAGAAAAGAAGGATATGCGCCAGATGATCTTAAATGAAGGGAAAAGAACGGATGGGAGAGATATAGATCAGGTTAGACCCATAACCTGCGAGGTGGGCATTCTTCCTCGCACTCATGGATCGGCTCTCTTTACCCGGGGACAAACTCAATCTCTGTCAGTTGCTACTCTGGGGACAAAGATAGATGAACAAAGAGTAGACGATCTGGAAGGGGAATCCACCAAAAGTTACATGCTTCATTATAATTTCCCCCCTTTTAGCGTGGGAGAGGTGAGATTTATCCGGGGACCGGGAAGAAGGGAGATAGGACATGGAGCCTTGGCGGAAAGAGCTATCCAGCCGGTGATCCCGGGCGAGGAGGTCTTCCCTTATACCGTCCGGATAGTCTCGGATATTTTAGAATCAAATGGCTCCTCCTCTATGGCTACCGTGTGTGGGGGAACCCTTTGCCTGATGGATGCCGGGGTACCCATAAAGGCTCCAGTAGCAGGGATTGCTATGGGGCTGATTAAAGAGGAAGATAAACACGCCGTCTTAACCGACATCCTGGGGTTGGAGGATCATCTGGGAGACATGGATTTCAAGGTGACCGGAACCCGTGAAGGTATCACCGCCTTTCAGATGGACGTCAAGATATCGGGTGTCGACTTGACGCTTTTGGAGGAAGCTTTAACAAGAGCCAAGGAAGCCCGGTCGCATATCCTGGACATAATGGAGCAAACCATTGCCAAACCCAGACCGGAACTCTCTGCTTATGCTCCCCGGATCATCATTCTCAAGGTAAAACCGGAAAAAATTGGCGAAATCATCGGACCGGGCGGGAAAATGATCAGAAGCATAATCGAGCAGACCGGAGCCAAAATCGACATCGAGGACGATGGTTCCGTCTTCATCGCCTCCGTAGATCAAAAGGCGGGGGAGGCAGCACACCAGATTATTCTTCGGTTAATCGAGGAACCGGAAATCGGCAAAGAATACTCAGGCAAGGTGAAAAGAATTACTACATTCGGGGCTTTCGTGGAGATACTTCCCGGACAGGATGGGCTTGTCCATATCTCGGAGATAGATACCCACAGGATCGACAAGGTGGAGGATGTCTTGAGCGTGGGAGATGAGATAAAAGTCAAGATAATAGGGATAGATGCAGAGGGGAAAATCAGACTGTCCAGAAAAGCCTGTCTTTCCTCAAAAACTAAAATAAAGTAGGTCTCTCTCTGGCTCCTCAGTGTCCGGATATTAACCCAGGAAGGCAGGAATCTCCTTTTATATATTTTGATTATCTCTTTACAGTATAAAGGAAAAACAACTTGAAAGAAGTATATAAGAAGACGGTTTTAGAAAACGGCATACGGGTAGTCACCGAAAGAATCGATTACGTTCGCTCCATAAGCATTGGAGTATGGGTTGATGTGGGCTCGCGGGATGAGATGGGCGACGAGGTGGGCGCTTCCCATTTCATTGAGCATATGTTATTCAAAGGGACCAAGAAACGCACAGCCAAAGAGATCGCCTCCTCCTTAGAATCTGTGGGTGGCTCATTGAACGCATTTACCGGGCGAGAGCATACCTGTTATTTTGCTCGGGTGCTGGACGAACACACAGACATCGCTTTAGACGTTCTGTCCGACATTCTAAAGAATCCTCTTTTTAACCTCTCTCATCTGGAGAAGGAAAGGGCGGTGATACTTTCTGAGATAAAGGAGTTGGAGGATTCGCCCGCGGATTTGGTGCATGACCTTTTGATGAGCACCATGTGGAAAGAAAATTCCCTGGGAAGGTCGATCATAGGAAGTGCTGAAAGCGTGCTGAAGTTGACCAGAAGCAAACTAATCGATTTCATGAAGAGAAACTATACCTCTCCCCGGGTGGTGATTGCCGCATCTGGCAACTTCAAGCATAAGGAGCTGGTGGATAAAATTAAAAGAAAATTTAGGTTTAGCTCAAATTCCCATCCTGCTTCAGAGAAACAAATGTTTCCTCTGGCAGAACCTGATCGGGTGGTGGCAAACAGAAAAACCGCTCAGACCCACATCAGTTTGGGAGTTCCCACTTTCCCTTACAGCGACAGAAGGAGATATGCAGCATTGGTGTTAAGCAATATCCTGGGTGGGGGGATGAGTTCCCGTCTTTTTCAGAGCATAAGAGAAAAGCTGGGGCTAGTATACAGCGTGTATACTTTCATTGATTTCTTTGAAGATGCTGGTGTTTTCGGAATTTACATGGGGACTCACAAAAAGAATACTATTCGGGTAATAGAGTTGGTTCTAAAGGA
>JAGMFA010000162.1 GCA_023127875.1 Candidatus Zixiibacteriota bacterium | reverse complement strand
GTCTCCGTGGATGTGGGAGTTTTCAAGGATGGTTATTATGCCGATGGGGCTTACACCTTTCCGGTAGGAGAAGTATCGGTGGAGGCGCAAAAATTGATGGAGGTCACTCAACAGGCTCTGGAAAACGCTTTTCATTTTGTAAAGGAAGGAAGGTATCTTTCGGATATATCATTTGCCATCCAATCCTTTGTGGAAGGAAATGGCCTTTCGGTGGTGAGAGATCTGGTAGGACACGGTATCGGAAAAAGGTTACATGAAGAGCCGCAGATCCCAAATTTTGGTGAACCAGGTCAGGGGGTGATGTTAAAAAAGGGAATGGTATTAGCTATAGAGCCCATGGTGAATATGGGATCTTATGAGATAGATACCAGGGATGATCATTGGACCATCATCACCCGTGATGGTTCTCTTTCCGCTCATTTTGAGCACACCATGGCGGTGACAGAAAATGGAGCCGAGGTTTTAACCGAAGACAGTTGAGTCCCAAAGGCAGGTGACACCAGTGCCAAAAGAGGAAACCATTCAGGTTGAGGGAAAAGTGATCGAGCAGTTGCCCAATGCTTTATTCAGGGTGGAGCTGGATAACGGACATCGGGTGTTGGCACATGTCTCCGGAAAGATGAGAATGCACTTTATCCGCATACTCCCCGGGGACAAAGTGACGGTGGAGCTTTCACCTTATGATTTAAGCCGAGGTCGAATAATATACCGATACAAATGATTCTGGACAGAGACAGAGACTGAGACAGAGACTGAGATGGAGAGATTGATTGGGCTAAGAAGGAATAAGTCAACAATTGGTAAAGGAAGAGAAGATGAAGGTTAGATCGTCTATCAAGGTGCGTTGTGCGAAATGTAGGATCGTAAAGAGGAAGGGGATATTGCGGGTGATTTGCAAGAATCCTCGCCACAAACAGAGACAGGGATAAAAACAGCGGAGGTAAAAGTTGGCCAGAATTGCGGGAGTGGATCTTCCCAAAGACAAAAGGATAGAAATAGGCTTGACCTATATTTACGGGATAGGTCTCCCCTCCTCCAAGAAGATCATTCAAGCTACTGGGCTAAATCCAGATACACGAGCAGATAAGTTGAGCGAGGAGGATGTTGCCAAGCTTAGGTCGGTGATTGAGTCGGATTACAAAGTGGAGGGAGCCTTACGGGGAGAGATCTCCATGAACCTCAAAAGATTGATCGACATAGGCTCCTATCGGGGGTTAAGACACCGAAGAGGGTTGCCGGTGCGAGGGCAAAGAACCAAAACCAATGCCCGAACCAGAAAAGGACCCAAAAAGACCATCGGAGGAAAGAAAGGCAAGTAAGGTCGACTAAAGAGATTATGCTGCCCAACCTGAGCTTTAAGGTTCAAATAAGATGACCATAGTTGGATAAACCCACTATCCTTGAAGGAGAAACAAATTGGCAGAGGTTAAGAAGAAAACCAAAAAGAAACACGGTGTGGCTGGATCACAGGCAATAGCCCATATTCAGGCGACCTTCAATAACACTATCGTGAGCATCACAGACACCAAGGGGAATTTGATCTGCTGGTCCACGGGTGGCAGGCTTGGCTTCAAAGGATCAAGAAAGAGCACCCCCTTTGCCGCACAACTGGCCGCTCAGGCGGCTGCCAGGGAGGCTTTGGAACGGGGAGTGAGAAAGGCGGAGGTATGGGTGAAGGGACCTGGATCTGGAAGAGAAGCCGCCATAAGATCTTTGCAGGCGGCCGGGATCGAGATCACTGCCATAAGAGACGTCACCCCCATTCCTCATAATGGCTGTCGTCCTCCTAAAAGAAGAAGAGTATAGAGAAAGTGGAAAGAAAATTATACAGGCAGGATCCGGTATCCATTTAATTCAGAAAATGTCGCCAGAATTGAAAGATCTAAGACGGAGAGGTTAAATGGCAAGATATACAGAAGCAAATTGCAAGCTTTGCAGACGTGAAGGAGAAAAGCTCTTCTTAAAGGGGAGTCGCTGCTCTGGTGAAAAGTGTGCCTTCGAAAGGAGAGCTTATTCTCCGGGTGAACGCGGACGAGCAATGAGAAGGAAGGGATCGGAATATGCTCTGAGGCTTAGAGAAAAACAGAAGGTGCGGCGCATCTACGGAATTTTAGAAAGGCAGTTTAGAAATTATTTTCACCGCGCTGAAAGACAAAAAGGTATAACTGGTGAAAACCTTTTAAGGATGTTAGAATGTCGGCTGGACAATTTAGCATATCGGTTGGGTTTCGCCCCCTCCAGAAAGGCAGCCCGTCAGCTGGTTTTGCACCGCCATTTTCTGGTTAACCAAAGAGTTGTCAGCATCCCTTCCTACCAGCTAAAACCCGGTGATATTATCTCTGTCCGAGAAAAAGGCAAGAAGTTAGAGGTGATTCATCAAGCCTTAAGAGAGGGACGCGCAGGAGATCTCCCTTATCTACGCTTAGATAAAGCCCATCTGCAAGGTGAGCTTTTGGAGTATCCTAAAAGGATCGACATACCTCTTTTGGTTCAGGAGCAACTGATCGTGGAGCTTTACTCCAAGTAATTTCTTAAAAGCTTCTTTAAAGAATCAAAAAAGCTTGTAAGGAAACAAGAGATTGATCAAGCGGAAGAAATTTTTAAAGATTTTTCTCCTCGAAAGGAGGAATTAAGGGATGAAATGGAAGAGTCTGCAGATGCCCAAAGAGATTAGGATGGAAGATTCCACCATGACCGATAAGTATACCAAGTTTATCGTGGAGCCGCTGGAGCGAGGATTTGGTCTCACCATGGGGAATGCTCTACGCCGAACCCTTCTCTCCTCCATTCAGGGAGCCGCACCGGTAGCTTTGCGTATCGATGGGATTTTGCATGAATTCTCAACCATACCCGGGGTGTATGAAGATGTCACTGAGATCGTGCTGAATGTTAAGAGATTGAGGCTGAAGCATAATGGGGATGAACTTAAGACTTTAATTCTGGAGACAAACAAAAAAAGAAGCTTTTCTGCCAAGGATATAGAGACTAACGGTGAGATCGAGATTTTGAATCCGGATCTGCATCTGGTGAAGATAACAGAAGACGCAAAGTTCAAGATGGAGATAGACGTCGGAGTGGGGAGAAGCTACGTTCCAGCAGAACAGAACAAAAGAGCGGATGCTCCGGTAGGAACCATTTTCTTAGATTCCTTGTTTTCCCCGGTTCTTAAGGTTAATTTCACCACGGAGAACACCCGGGTGGGACAGCGCACAGATTACGACCGTTTAATCTTAGAGATCTGGACCGACGGAAGCTTAACCCCGGAGGATGCGCTCTGTTTTGCCTCCAAGATCCTTAAGGATCACTTCCAGCTTTTCATAAAACTGGAGGAGGAGTTGGAGATGGCGGAAGAGGAGGTGGTGGATGAGGAAACCTTGAGGATCAGGAATCTTCTGAACACCAGGGTAGATGAACTGGAGCTTTCCGTTAGATCCTCAAACTGCCTGAGAGCCGCCAATATTCAGACGCTGGAGGAACTGGTCCAGAAGACAGAAGCGGAGATGCTGAAATACCGTAACTTCGGAAGGAAGTCTTTAACGGAATTGAACACCATCTTAAGCGGACTGGGGCTTTCCTTCGGCATGGACGTATCCAAATACAAAGAGCCCCAGGAAGACGAATAAGAGCAGAAAGTTGAAATGCCGGGAATTCATAAACGAAAGCTCAATTGTCACATAAAAAGGAGATTGACTTTTAAAAAAACTGTGCATACAAGATTGAAGTTTCATTTTTAGATTCTGATGTATTCAGGACCTGGTCATCCGGCTAAAATGAGCGGATAAATATATTTGCGGACAGGTTCTTAAAGTTGGGTGAAAGGCTGGATTTGTTCCGATGAGGCATGGGAAAAAAGTAAAGAAGTTAGGCAGGACCAAAAGCCACAGAAAGGCGATGTTGGCGAATATGGCGGCTTCTTTGTTTATGTATCACATGATCAAAACCACAGAAGCCAAAGCTAAAGAGGTTAGAAGATTAGCGGAGAGGTTGATAACTTTAGCCAAAAGAGGCGATCTTCACGCTCATCGTCAGGTCTATGATGTAATCAAGGATAGAAAACTGGTCAAGAAGATATTTGACGAGATAGCTCCTAAGTTCGAGGACAGAGAGGGCGGCTACACCAGGGTGGGGAAATTGGGCGTTAGAAAGGGAGACGGCGCTCCACTTTCAGTGGTCGAGCTTTTGATAGAAAAGCCACCTAAGGAGGAGAAGAAAGGGAAAAAGGAAAAAGCGGAAAAGAAAGGCAAACCAGAGAAGATAAAAGAAACAAAAGTTCGAAAAGAAAAGACGGAGAAGGTCGAAGCTGAGTCTGAGGAGACTGAAGAGAAGGAAGAAGAAACAGAAGAGAAGGAAAAAGAAAACAAAGAGGGCGAAGAAACCGACTTAGAAAAAGCTAATCCAGAAGAATAAAAAAAGAGATTTGATAGATAAATTTTAGCTTGTCTTAGTCCGATTCTTTAAAAGAGAGAGCCGCGGGTTCTTGAAAAGAGCCTGCGGTTTTCTTTTGGTTGGTAAGAGACATCCTCGTTTATGACACTTCATGGCAAGGAAAGGGCATCCGGTACCAACGGGGGAATCCATATGTGTAGTTGCTCGATTTATGCGAAGCATCTTGACGATCGAGCTAAAGAACGTCCAATAAATTGGGCAACTACGACTTTGCCACGTTTGCTGGGATAACATCCACATTCCCAACAGATTAAACAGATGGAACAAATTACATA
>JAGMFA010000161.1 GCA_023127875.1 Candidatus Zixiibacteriota bacterium | reverse complement strand
CCGTCAACTCGACAGTAATAGGGCCTAGCAAAACATCAGCAAGGGTAGGAAGCCACTCCACATGGTCTACCACTACGGTCGGCATGTTAGCCGGAGCCGGAGTGACGTCAGTAATGGTCACAGTCACCAGGTCACCCTCTGGATCGGTTTTGACGAAATCAGCACTAATCATGGTTACATTAAACAGACCAATCATGTTGGCTGGGCAGGTGATGACCGGATGGGTGTTGGTCAAAGTCACCACCAAATCGCCTGTAACCGTATTTGGGGTTCCGCAGTCATCTGCAGCCTCCACGGTTATGGTACCACCAGCCAGGCAGTGATCATCCACGACATACTGGATGTCCCCAGTGACTGTCCCGGTGCCAATACCTGCCACATTTATCAAACTAGCAGATGCGATTCCCGGAGGCAGAGGCCCAGCTAAAATACCGACCGATCCGATATTGAGAACCGAATTCGAGTTTACCGTGAAGCCGACCGTGTAAGTCGCGTTCGAGTAGTTGGTCTGAGGAGGAATGGGGTCGAAAGTGGCTGGATTGGTGACAGTCAGCTGGAAGGGGAGGAGGCACTGATCAGTAGCACCACACCCATCGACGACCTGCACAACCACATCATATGGCACCACATTCACATCGGTGCAGGCAGTGGTCCAGGTGATATCTCCGTTGGCGGCAACAATCAGACCCGCAGGCCCAGATACCAAAGTGAATCCGGTGGTGAGAACACCTTCCTCCGGATCGATCGGCGGTAGCAGTGCCGGTGTATCCCACATTCCAATCAAAACTCGCATCGACCGGGCAGGTGATGACCGGATCAGTGTTGGTCAAAGTCACAAGGAATGGGCATTGGTCGTTGCCCGCGGTAGTTTGCGCTTCCAGCACTATGTTACCGCCAGGGGTTTGGCAGTAATTAGTTACTGTTATATCCACATACCCTTCAGCTGTCTGCCCTCCAGGAAGTATAGTGAAGTCCACGGTGGCTGTGATTCCCGGAGGCGTCGAAAAAACTATAACATTGGTTACAGTTTGTCCAGCTCCCGCGTCTGCCGTCCACTTGTTGGGGTTCGTTGAATAAGGACCCCCGTTTTCGTGATACGTATATATACCAGGCGGGCAGGTGATAGTTGGCTGAGCCATTGCCTGCGATGCAAACAAAGGCAAGGCCAGAAGCATCACCATCATAAAAATGCGTAAAGCTTTCATTTTACAAACTCCTTTGTAAAATGGATTAAAGAGGTTTTTAAAAAGGTTTTTTCTTTTTTCTTTTTCCATCTTTTTTTGTCCCCTCCTTCCTTAATAATAAGATTTTATTCTTTAGGGCAATTCTTTTGATTTTCTCTCACCCTAAAATCATGGTTCGACTTTGCTCACCATCCTGAGCCTGTCGAAGGATCGCTTTCTTTTTCTGTTTTTTAAGTTCTAATTTTTTAGCTCACCTCCTTACTAAAAAGATTGTTCGTTATTTGCTTTTCCAGAGTGGTCCTAACTTGAAAATCTCCCCCTTTTTCAACAAGCTTCTGCAATCTAACTTAACACATCACCCCTTTCATTTCACTATTTTCCTGGTTTCTCCGCCAAATGTACTGAATTTAAGAAGAAAGAAAAGTTAAAACTCTCCCCTCCGAAAATTTTTAACTTTCTTTGAGGGTTCACCCTCAAGCTCACCCTCTGAAGGGCAAAATCCAATTTTTCAATCCGCCCTAAAGTAAGTCAAATTCCTATATCCTAAAAAATCTTAATGCAACCATCTACAAACTTGTTACAAACTTGTCAATTGGGCACAAATATAAACCCCCCCCAAATTTTTGTCAAGAAAAATTTTAACAATTTGAAAAATTTAAAGTTAGGCATATTCTCGAAAAATCTTTTTAGCTTTTCTAAGCGGACAAACTCTCCACTTATCTTTCTGATCCAATTCACTTCAATCAAAGTTTTACCATATACTTAAAGTTGGCAGGGCATCCTCGAGTGAACCTTTAACCATCATTAAAACCCAGCAAGGGCAATCCTATCTCAAGATCCTGCGGACAGTAACCCTGGTATGATGGGCATTTGAGGAGAGAATGGGACGTTTTCTCATCCCGATGAATTTGGGATTTTTTCATGATTTGAATTTTTCCAAAAAGACGCACTTAACTTATTAGATTTCTCCTGTTAAAATACACATCCAAGTTATCGGCAAGGTCATTTAATTTCTTTAGCCCTCTGGATGCCTTACCTACTTTCCTGAGGACCGGACGATTTGTTGAACTTTACGTTGCCTTCAACCAAAAAGTTTAAATTTTTTCTTGCCTAATAAGAAATAAATTTTGTGCCGACCGACTCATTCAAATTCATTTATCCTCCTCTTTTCCTAATAGCTATTGTTGCGGTGTACCCTTTGGCCTGCACTTCGTCTCCCGCCAAAGGCGTCCAGACGGATGCCCCCAGACGGGGGCTCGTCTGAGCCCGTCTTGGGCGGGATGTCGAAGGAAGTCCTCAGGGCAAGCCCTTAACCCGCAACATATCTGGTTCGGGGTAGGGTACCCCGAACCAACGTTACGGGGAAGTTAATCCGTTCACGGTGAATCCGTAAGGATTTTATCTTAATAAAAGGCTTACGCCTTAACTCCTCACTTGGCAAATTCTTTATTTGTCTTTTCTCCATCTCGGGTTATTTCATTTCTTGATAAATCTGGCGGTCCTCTCCGGCAAGCTGGAATTGATGTAAACCCCGGAGCCCAATTCAAACCCAGCCGGAGTGCTCAAACGAGGCAGAATCTGAATATACCAGTGATAATAATCTTCTAAGGCATCCTTGATGGGGGCAGTTCGAATTATAAGATTAAAGTCCGGATCGCCTAATTTGTCATGTATCTTTTTTAAAACGTGCTTCAGCACCATTGCCATGGATTTTACTTCATCTTCGGAAACGTTCCCGAAACAGGCGTTGTGTTTTTTGGGCACTATCCAGGTCTCAAAGGGAGTGCGAGAGGCAAAAGGATGAATGGCCACAAATCTTTTATTCTCCAGAATTATCCTTTTCTTAGCCACAAGTTCTTCACTGATCATATCGCAGAAGACGCAACTACCATGATCATCATAATATCTCATGGCTTCCTCCAGAAGATGTCTTATGCTGGCAGGCACTAAGGGGAGAGCTATCAACTGAGAATGGGGATGTCTCAAGGAGGTGCCGGCTGTGACCCCATGATTTCTGAAGATTACGATTAGCTTAAACCTTCTGTCTTTTTCTAAAGCCATATATCTTCTTAGGTAAACCAAACATATTTCCTCAACCTGCTTCAGGCTGAGGGTGGCGATGCTCTTGTTGTGCTGAGGAGTTTCGATGATCACCTCATGTTTTCCCACACCGGATGTGGTTCTGAAAAATTTGCCGGAAATTTTTGCCATCTTCTCTTCTGGATCAAGTGCGGGGTATTTATTTGTTACCACTCTTATTCGCCAACCTGCTTGATCGGGAAAGGAGTGTTTTTTCCTGAGTGCATACACCTCCGGTGGGGTCTTTCCCTCATTGCCCGAACAAAAAGGACAGGTCGGATCATAAGAAGGAAGCTTTTCCTTGCGAGATTTCACAAGAAACTGGTGGGGTCTTTTGGCTCTTTCTGTGGCTACGATGATCCACTCCTTGGTGGCTCTGTTCCGTCGCAACTCAGACATAATTTTCCTCCTTCTTGCAGATTTTTTCAACCGCCGGTCAACTCTTCTAATTTCTCTAATCTCTCCTTATCTCCGATCACGATCAGGATGTCTCCTGCCTCGATGGTTGTCTCAGGGGAAGGATTTAAAAAGACGTCCTTGCCCACCTTCTTAATGCCCGCCACCATGATTCCGAATTCCTTCCGTATGGGGCAATCCTTAAGGGTGGATTGGATCAGCGGTGAGCCCGGCTTTATCTGGATCTCCTCAATGGTCAGCCCGGTGTCTTTATCAAAGGTGACCACTTTCATGAAATCGACCAGATTAGGTCTGAGGGTGGTGAGAGCCATTCTCATTGCGCCGATCTTATAAGGGGAAATCACTTTATTGGCGCCAGCTCGTAGGAGTTTCTTTTTGCCCTCCTCCGTTTCTGCTCGGGCGGTGATAAAAAGTTGGGGATTAAGCTAGCGGGCGGAGAGAACGATAAACACGCCGTCCGCCTCGTTGGCTACCGCGGTTATAAGAGCTTTAGCCCTCTCTATCCCTGCATCAAGTAGTGTCTGATCGGCGGTGGAGTCCCCCTGAATGAAAAGAAAGCCATCTTTCTCTGCCTGTTCAATCCTCGGGAGATCGTTGTCGATAACCACAAAGGAGACCTTACGAGCACATAGCTCCTGAGCTATCCTGCTTCCCACCCTGCCGAATCCACACACGATATAATGATTTGTCAACTCCTTCAAACCTTTCTGCATTTTTCTTCTCCCTAAAAGTCTTTTGATTTCTCCTTCCAATATCAACTGTGCTATCACCCTCACCGTGTAAGCCACCCCCACTACGCCCACCAAAATCAGTAGAATGGTAAACATCTTTCCGGCAGGTGAAAGGGTATATACCTCTCTGAATCCTACTGTGGACAGGGTGATAAAAGTCATATAGAGAGCGTCCAAAAGGGGCCATCTCTCTATGATGCTGTACCCTACGGTTCCAAAGACGATCACCGCCGCCAGAATCATCAATACGATTTTAAGTCTTTTTTCTAAATCCAAACTCAAGCCCTCTGAGAAATTACTTGATTAAGGGGCGCATATAATTGTTTACATCCCCCCT
>JAGMFA010000160.1 GCA_023127875.1 Candidatus Zixiibacteriota bacterium | reverse complement strand
GGTGAATCCCTTCAGGGTGAACCCTGCCCTATGGACGATAAGTAAATGTCTTCCATAGGGGCGGGAATTGATCCCGCCCCGAAATATAGCTTTTCCAACAAGCCCACACGGTTCACCCCTTTGGCGGGGTTTCCAACTTGGTGAGAGCTGGGGCCAATTCATAGGAAACAAACTAACTCACTAACCAGGAATTAACAACCCGGTGGCGGGCCACCCTTGAACAGATAATTGATTAAGTAAACCAGATCACCAGATCGGACAGGGGTTGTACCTCTGTCCGCCCAGACGGGCGGTCGTCAGACCATAGAAAAGGGGCGGGGGTGCAACCCCCGCCCCAACAGAAGATGCAAAATACCTCACAGCTGATTATACAGATTAAGCTGATACCGATCCTATGGATCCAAATTCGGATAATTCTTATCTGCTTAATAGATTCGCTACGCTCAGACGGGCGAGCGTCTGATCGCTCACTACAAGCTTCTGGGTGGATGTTATCCCAGACGAGCAGTTTTGTAGGTCAAGCATGGCGTAGCCTGCTTGATCCATATGGATCAACCAGCCCTTCGGGCATGGTTGACCTACATGGCTGCTACATCTGCTGTGAATGATTAACGCTCCGGGGTGGATATTATCATCCACCCCCATCTTTGGGGTGCCCGTACGAGCACCCCAAAGGCGGGGCAGTTTTTGGATCATCCATCCTTTTTTAGAGGCTACATGGAGGGGGTCCCTCTTTATAGAGGTAATTTATCAGATAGATAACGTCTCCAATGTTTACCTCTTCATCACAATTGAGATCGCCGGTCACCAGAGGATAAGGTTCAGCACCGGCTTTGTAAAGATAATTGATAAGAAAGATAACATCTCCGAGATCTATTGAGCCATCACCGGTAACGTCACCAACCTGGACTGGCGGGAGTTCAATGTCGATTCCGCTCACCTTCCCGGATCCTATCTCTACAGGATCAGGATACGATCCATCGTTATACGATACCATGGAGGCATAAACAGTGTAGGTGCCGGGGAGAAGACCATTTATCACGTAACCTCCTTCAGAGGAGCTTCTGGCGAATCCTTTCACCTCTCCATCCGTTTGTGCATAAACCAAGGCTCCTTCGAGCGGTGAACCATCGGAGCTGGTCACACCGGAGATCCTTCCTCCTCCTGACCCGCATGGCGCAAGATAAAAGTCGACATCATAAGCGTCGGGTGTTACTAAAGTAGCTTCTTCCCAGGTATAGACACCGTCATAGAACTCGCCCATGTATCCGGGGGCGATTGCAAATACGTAGTAATCGTCAGTTTGTAACCCTTGGATCATGTATGCTCCCACGGAATCGGTGAAGTCAAATCCCCAATTTCCATTCAAAGAAACGGCGAAAACGATAGCATAGGGTATGGGAGAAAACAAACTGTCTTCAAACACCCTTCCTGCAATTATCCCATCACCAGGACCTTCATAAAGAACTAAGGCGAAGTCAATTCCGGGAGTGTTTTGCCCCTCAATAACAGTTACAGCAGTGGGATAATCTTGCGGCCAAAAGCCCCATGCCCAGGCAGTGACGAAATAATCCCCGGCATAAAGACCTATGATTGTATACTGGCCCAAAGAATCAGCTCGAGCTTGACCATGACCAAACTCTCCGTATGCCCAAACATAAGCGCCCGGGATCGGTTCTCCAGTATTTGCGTTGGTAATTGTTCCGGAAATTGAACCGGCTTCACCAATAGGCGTAAGAGCGAAGTCGATATCAGGTGTATTTTCACCAGCGATCACAGTCACAGAATCCGGATAGGTTTCTGGAATATAACCTTGCGCATTAGCATTGACTTGATAAATGCCAGCGCACATGTTTGGGATCATATAATAGCCACCAGTGTCACTCCAAGCCTCTCCGTAACACCAGTTATCCAAACCAATGGCTATCAAATGAGCCATGACAATGGGTAGACCAGTCTCTTCATCAGTCACCCTGCCTGAAATCGAGCCGTATTCACCTATGGGTGTTAAGGCAAAGTCAATATTGGGCGTATTCTGTCCTGCAACCACAATCACCGAATCCGGATAGGTCTCCGGAATGTAGCCATCTTTTCGGGCATTCACCTCATATGAATCTGGGGGAAGGTTATCACATAAGTAATAACCAGCAGTATCGGTATACCAGACGCAATATATTCCAGTTATGGTGATCTCTGCCATTATAATGGGAAGTCCTGTTTGTTCATCAGTAACTCTGCCTGAAATTGAGCCATACTCAGGACCACCAACAGGAGTGAGAGCAAAGTCGATATTCGGTGTATTCTGCCCCTCCTCAACGGTCACCGATTCCGGATAGATCTCATCCTCATATCCATCCTTATGAACTCCTACTATATACTGCCCGGCCATGAGGTTTTGTATGAGATAATATCCGGCAGTGTCTGTCCATGCATCCCCTGCGCAAAAAGTGCTATCATAAGCCAAAACGTGAGCCATGGGAAGACCGAGACCTGTCTCCTCATCTGTTACCCTGCCGGAAATTGAGCCCGTAGCCCCTATAGGCGCCAGAGCAAAATCTATATCAGGCGTATTCTGCCCCTCAACCACAATCACAGAGTCTGGATAGGTCTCAGGATAATATCCAGTTGCGTAAGCATTAACCTCGTAAGCTCCAGGGGGAACGTTATCACACATGTAGTAGCCGGTGGAGTCCGTATACCAGACACACCATATCCCGCTAACGGTAATTCCCGCACCTACGATTGGGTCACCGGTCACCTCATCTGTGACTCTTCCAGAGATTGAGCCGAACTCACCCATTGGAGTTAATGCAAAGTCTATATTGGGAGTATTCTGCCCTTCGATCACAGTCACCGACTCTGGATAGGTCTCTTCATAGTATCCTATTGCGGATGCATTAACTACATAAGATCCAGGGGGAACGTGATCACATATATAATGACCGGTGGAGTCTGTATACCACACACAATATATCCCGCTGAGGGTAATTGCCGCCCCTTCGATGGGATAACCCGCGACCTCATCTGTGACCCTCCCAGAGATCGATCCGAAATCTCCACCCACTGGGGTTAGGGCAAAATCGATATCAGGTGTATTCTGCCCTTCCTCAACAGTCACCAATTCCGGATAGATCTCATCTTCATATCCGTCCCTATGAACTCCTACTATATACTGCCCAGCTACGAGATTATGTATGAGATAATATCCGTCAGTGTCTGCCCATGCCTCCCCTCCGCCATGAGTGCTGCTATCATAAGCCCAGACATGAGCCGAGGGAATTGGGAAACCTGTCACCTCATCTGTGACTATCCCTGAAATCGATCCGGACTGAGCAAATGCCAGCCCCGGAAAGACGACTAAGAAAGTCAAACTCAGAAGCACAATAAGAAGTTTTCCTCTCATCTTAAAAACACCTCCTTATTTTGTTTTTAGGTTTGCGTTTTTTTTAATAAAGTTTATTTTTAAGGAAACTAATTTTTCCGATAAGCATTTCAGCTTTGATAGGTTGGTTCTTTCATACAACCACTTCTATAATTAAACCTCTAATTGCGGATAGGTGTAGTTTTATTTATCTCCAATATTCCATATTAAAATATAATCGTTATCGAACTTTTGTCAATGAAAAAAGAGAGGTAGCCGGATAAGTATAGGTATATGGTATCCACCCCGGTAGATGGATACCTTGTACCTGTACTCTCCTAAGTACCTGTACTCTCCTAAAATTGAGTTTTTTTGTTCTTTAACTATAGCAAACGAATAAAATAAGTTAACATACTCGTATGAGCGTATACGCATTGCATGTCATATTGGGCGAGCGGACGCCCCGACTGGGGCGTCTGCCTGCCCGTTTGGGGAACACCAACGGGAAGCAAAAACCAAAAAATGGGGGAAAACGAGAAATTGAAGCCCACCTATTTATGCAAACTTTCTAGATAGAACTTACCTTCGTCCAACCTTCCGTAGGTGAAATGATAAAACCAATCTCCCAAGTTTAGATATACCCCTTCGCCCAGGTTGCGCAAGACAGGGACATGAGTGTGGGCTAAAATCACCGCATCGAAACCCTGTTTGACCTTTTCGGCGGCAAAACTTTCATATTCCTTCAGATAACTTGTGTCCCTCTTTTGCACCCAGTTCCTGCTTCTTCCGGCGACAAACTTAGCCAGAGGATAGCTGAGGTCAGGAGGAATTTGTCTATAAAGAAAAATGTTTACCTTGTTTCTCAGAATACTTTTTAATATTCTGTATCCTAAATCATTTTTTGCCAACCCATCTCCATGCGTGATGAAAATCCTTTTCCCTTGATGAACCACTTCTATGGGCTGTTTAAAGATGGGAATGCCGATTTCTCTGGGGAGAAAATCTCCGAGCCAGAAATCATGATTTCCCACCACATAATTTATCTTTATCCCGCAATCTACCAGTTGCTTCAACTTGTTCAAAACTCTGAAATGATCCTTGGGGATAACATTTTTATACTCGAACCAGAATTCAAACATATCACCCACCAAGTATAAAAAATTCCCTTCCTCCTTTACTCTGTCAAGAAAAGAGATGAGCTTTTCTTCCTTAAGCCTTTCCTTGTTTTCTTCTTCTGCTCCCAGATGAGCATCGGAGAGGAAAAAGACAGCTTTGGACATGTGAAAAAGATTGTGGATTTGGCAAGAAAAGTCAAGACAAAAGCATCATGGAGTCTCCCCTGCTTTTTTTCACCCTCCACCTCGCAGGCTGGAGGGCGTGTTGAAAAAGTCCCACTT
>JAGMFA010000016.1 GCA_023127875.1 Candidatus Zixiibacteriota bacterium | reverse complement strand
TGTTTCCTGCTCCTCTTAGTAACTCCACTAAATTGGAGATGAACCAATTTTTTTATCTTTTGTTATAGGTCTCGATCCCCTTAGCCAGAATTCTCATAGCTTTCTTCAGGTCATCCACGTTCAGAACATAGGCTATTCGTGCCTCATCCTGACCTCTTCCGGAAGTGGCATAAAATCCTGGTCCGGGGGCGATCATGGTGGTTTCTCCATCCCAATAGAAATCAGTAAGCATCCACCGGGCAAAATCCTCAATATCTTCAACCGGCAGCTTTGCCATGATGTAAAATGCACCGTTGGGCTTAAGACACACCACTCCGGGGATTTTCATTAACTCATCATAGACTGTATCTCTTCGTCTTTTGTACTCTGCCGCCATCTTTTCAAAATAATCATCTGTGATGTTGAGTGCTGCCGTCGCCCCAAATTGCTCGATGGAAGGAGAACATAATCTAGCCTGACCCATTCTTAAAGCCGCATCCATCACCCCCTCATTTTTTGACACCATACATCCTATCCTCGCCCCGCAGGCGCTGAATCTTTTAGAGACAGAATCCAGAAGAATGGCACGATCGGAGATGCCCTGGATATTCATAATGCTGGTATGTTTTCCCTCGTAGATAAACTCTCTATAAACCTCGTCTGAAAGGACAAAGAGGTCATGTTTTTTGCTAATTTCGGCTATCATCTCCATCTCTTTTCGGGTATAGACCGTCCCGGTAGGATTGTTAGGAGAGCAGATAAGGATGGCACGAGTTTTGGAGGTGATCTTCTCTTCGATCTTTTCGGCCGGCGGCAGATGGAAACCATTCTCCGCCTGCAGAGTTATGGGAATCAACTTCACATCTGCCATTTGGGCGAAGCCATTATAGTTAGTATAAAACGGTTCAAATACTACGATCTCATGGCCCACATCCGCTACACAAATCATGGCAAAGATTATGGCTTCACTCCCTCCAGTGGTTATCTGAATATCTTTTTCTTCAACCTGGATGCTTTTTCTTTTATAATATCGCACCAGTCCTGAAAGGAATTCTTGGCTTCCTTTGGAATTACCATATGCCAAGACCTCTTCCTTATAATTCCGAACCGCGTCCATAAACTCTGGTGGGGTGGGAATATCCGGCTGTCCGATGTTAAGATGATAGATCTTTATGCCTCTTTTCTTTGCCTCATCAGCGAAAGGAACTAATTTCCTTATGGGCGAGGGAGGCATATCATTTGCTCTTCGGGAAATCAGGGGCAATCTCATTTATTCTCCTTTTCTTCAAGCGCAATAACAACATAATTAAATAAATTAAACAAATTGACAACGCTTGTCAACCCTCGGCAATGTAAATATTGAGCCATCACAGAAACTATTATGTCCTCCTTTGATTAAATCGAACCTTTTCCTCCAAAAATTCTTCTGTTTAACTGTTTTTTTCGAGTTAAGCTATTGTTTTTCTTAACCGATAATATAAAAGAACTTAAGCTTTTTGAGGGAGTTCGATAAAGAAAGTTTGGCTTGGAAAGGGGAAAAAAGCATGTCAACTCCAGATTCAGAAGAAACAACCGAAGCTGAGGAGAAGATCCTCTTCGGAGAAACCAAGATTCCTGAAAAAATCGATAAAAAGAAAGATGAGAAAGACACCGAAGCGATTACCCCGGATGACACATTAGCCCAGATGGAGGCGGTCTTTGAGCGGGTGAAGTCAGCTCAGCCTAGGCTGGAGACGCAGACGGAGAGGTCCGGTTCAAAAGATTCATCCCAGGTGAGAAGAGACGACCTGGAGGCTTTGTTAGATATAAGCAAAGCCATCAACTCCACTTTGGTTTTGGATGACATTCTGCAAATGGTGATGCGGCGAGCCATCAAACTTTTACGCGCCGAGCGCGGATTTCTGATGCTTTTAGACGAAGAAGGCAATCTACAGTTCAAGACCGCACATAATATCTGCAAAGAATCCCTCTCCAAGGAGGATTTCCGCATCTCCATGTCCATTGCCACCAGTGTGGCTAAAACCGGCAAATCCGTATACACCTCCGACGCCCAGCACGATGAAAGATATTCCAAGCAGAAAAGCATTCTGGAGTTGGACTTGAAATCAATTATGTGCGTTCCGCTGAAAAGCAAGGAGAAGATCATCGGGATTTTGTATGTGGATAACAGCTCCAAAAGCAACATCTTCCTTCAAAGCGACCTTTATCTTTTTGAGCTTTTTGCCGGGCAAGCCGCCATAGCCATAGAAAACGCCAAGCTTTATGAGAATCTTCTGGCAATGAAAATCTACAATGAGAACGTGGTAAACAAGACCCCTATCGGAATAGTGGTGGTGGATAACAATCTGAAGATCACCATCGCCAACCGCACCTCCCAAGAGATTTTCAAAAAAGCAGGTTGGAAAGAAAAATCTGACCATCAAACTCTTAAGAATCTTTCCCTTCTGGACTTAGTTCCCTCAGAGGAGAGGGCAAGATGGAAGAAAATCTGCTATCAGGTTCTTTATACCGGCGAGCCTTTTGAGGAGGCCAAATCCTATCACAGATTCGGATCAGAGGAGGTGGCTTTATCTTTAAAGGTGAGCCCTTTGAATAGTTATGATAACCGCATCCTGGGACTGATCTTAGTAATCGAGGATATAACTGAGAAAGTGATAGCAGAGAAATATCTCATCTATTCACAGAATCTGGTGGCTAAGGGTGAAATGGCAGCCTCCATCGGACACGAGCTCAACAACTATCTCACCATCATCCTGAACAATGCCGAGCTTCTGCCACTGAACCTCAAGAAGGAAGATACCAGCAAAGTGGAAAAAAATACCAAGGCTATACAGGAGAGCGTGGAGACCATGAAGAGATTCACCGATGGGCTTATGGATTTCTCCAAACTGGAGACGAAGATAACCGAATACAACCTGCGCACCCTGATAGAGGATTTGATATTTTCCTTAAAGCCACAGAAGCAATTTTCCGGAATAAAATTTGAAACCGTCTTTGACCCGGAACTCCCCACATTACCTATGGATGTAGGACAAATTCAACAGGTTTTCCTAAACATATTAAACAATGCGGCTGATGCCATAAATACGCTTGCGGAGCCGCAGGGAACCATTGGCATCACCACCTCTTATGTCAAAAGAGAAGAGTTGGTTGAGGTCAAAATCTCCGACACCGGTCCCGGGGTATCTTCAGAGCTTTTGTCCAAGATATTTGAGCCTCATTTCACCACCAAGAAGGATGGACATGGCTTTGGGTTGGTCATATGTGAAAGA
Source organism: Candidatus Zixiibacteriota bacterium (assembly GCA_023127875.1). The sequence continues at coordinate 17,580 of JAGMFA010000016.1, read as the reverse complement.
ATCGTTAAAAATCATGAAGGTGAGATCTCTGTGGAAAGCTCCCCTGAGGGGACAACACTCACCATCACCCTTCCAGTGGGAAAAAAGAGTGGATTGAGGTCAAAACTGAATGATCTCCCACCCCTTTAGAGTCTAAACCCTTGCTGGTTTTCCTACCAACCAGAGCCTTCCCCCATACTAATGGAAATGTCTGAAAAGAAAACCTCAAAGATTTTTTCCCATCGCTATGAGATATTGCAGGATCTAGGAGAAGGTGGAATAGGAAAGGTATATAAAGCTTACGATCGGTGGATTGGAAAAGACATTGCCCTTAAAGTTCTTGCCACAGATGTTGAGGATCCTTCTCTCTTACAAGACTTCAAAAGAGAATTTTTGCTTCTTTTTCAACTCAAACATCCGGGTGTGGTGGAGGTCTTGGATTTTGGTTATTCAGAGGATGCCGAGCATCCGGGGAAGCTGTTTCCCTATTTTACCATGGAATTCGTGGAGGGTAAAAGCCTTGAGCAAGTTTTTGGTAACTTTCTTGATCCTCAAGAGGCATCGGCTGAGTTTGAAAAACTCACCTATCTGATTTGGCAAATCTGTGATATTTTGGAATTTCTTCATCCTCGGGGAATAGTGCATTGTGATCTTAAGCCGGACAACCTCAAGATAACAGATGAAATCTTCCGTTCTAAAGTTTTGGACTTTGGATTATCCGAGAAGATGGGATCAAAAAGGGGCAAAGAAACAAAAGGCACTCTCCCTTACATGGCTCCGGAGATGTTTTTAGAAGAGCCCCTAGACCAAAGAACCGATCTTTATTCTCTGGGGGTTATTCTTTATGAGCTGGTCACCTCCAAACTTCCCTTTTCTTTCGATGATCCGGTTAAAATCGTCTCCGCCCATCTTCAGCAGAAGCCTACCCCGCCATCGGAGCTGAATCACCATCTTCTTTCATCTTTAAATGAACTGATCATGAAACTTCTGAAGAAGTCTCCTGCCGATCGTCCGGACAATGCCACCCAGGTGAAGGAAATTATAATGGCACAGCTTGAAGGAGATTTCAAAAAAGCCCAAAGTCCGGTTTTTTCGCAGGACAAGACCCTCCTTGCTCATCTTTATAGTGGTCCGATGGTGGGAAGGGAGACGGAGGAAAGCCAGCTTGAAGATGGTCTAAAACGGGCGGTTTCCTCCCAGGGAAGCTGTCTTTTTCTTTCAGGTGAGCAGGGGACAGGTAAGAGCTTTCTTCTCAAACATCTTAAGATAAAGTGTCAGCTTCAAGGGATCGTCTTTGTGGACTCAAACTGTTTGGAAAACCAAACCTTAGCTTATCAACCTCTAATGGAGATCTTGCATAAGCTGGAGCCTTTTGTCGAGAATCGACCTACTGATCACAACGTAGGTAATCTAAAAGAAATCTTCAAATGGTCAGAAAAAGAATCTACCTCTTCCGAAGCCCAGACCTTTTTTCACCAAAAGATCACAGATCTTCTGGTTAGGATATCCCAAGCCTTTCCTTTGGCAATAGTTATTGAAAACCTGCAATGGGCGGACACCCACACCCTGCAGTTTTTGGAGCATTTCCAAAGACAGAAAGATCGGGGCAAGATATTTTTGTGTGGTTCTTTACGTGAAGAGAATTTAAAAGAGAACCCCTTGCTTGGGAGCCTGATTAACCAGTGTCTGAAGGGAGGAGATACTAAGTATGTAAAACTCAATCGATTTGATCTTTCCAGAACCAAAGATTTGATTTCCTCCAAATTCACTAAACAGAAATTCCCCCCTATGTTTTTTGATTACGTTCACCAAAGAACATCGGGCAATCCATTTTTCATTATGGAAGTGCTGAAATACTTGCTGAAGAAGGGCATCATCCTTTTGAAGGACTCCATTTGGACAGCAGACATCCAAAAACTGAAGGAATCGGTGGTTCCGGAATCGATTGAGGCAGTCCTGCTCAAGAACCTGGAAAGATACGATGAGAAGACACTTGATTTTTTGAAGGTGGTGGCGGTGATAGGGAAAAAGTTCAGCCTCAAATTGTTAAAGGAGCTAAATCTGTTTGAGGAGAAAACTTTATCGGAGATTTTGTCGTCTCTGACCCAGGACCAACTGTTCATCAGAAAGGAAGAATCTATTAGAGATAAGATCTATTATGAATTTGCCAATCAAAGTCTGCAAACTCTTCTTTATCAGAGATTGGATGAGGCGGAGCGAATCAGTTGGCACAAAAAGGTAGGAGAGCTTCTGGAAAAGATCAGCTCGAAGGAGGAGGAAGAATCTGTTTTCGAGATAGCATTCCACTATCTTGAAGGTAGGATGTTCGATAAAGCTTATCAATATGCGCTTCTTTCTGCTGAGAAGATGGAGCAAAGATTTGCCAACGATGAGGTATTGAGGTATCTGAAAAACGCCATAAAAGTTGCCTCGAAATTGCCAGATAGACAGGAAGCTACAAAAAAACAGGTGGCGGCTCTGATGAAGAGGGCTGATTTTTGCAAAAAGGTAGGTGAGCTTAACCAGGCAGAGAAAGATTACCTAACTATCTTGGAACTGACGGAAAGCTCTTCCGATCTTAAGATGTTGGCGGAGACATATAATGACTTGGGTGAGACCTATCGGCTCAAGCACGATTACAAAAAGGGGATATCCTGTCTTAAGAAAGCCATGAAGATCCACCAAGAGTTAGATGATCCTCTCCAGCTGGCTGATACCCTGAGTTACATGGGGCTTCTTTACTGGATAGACAGCCAATACCAAGAAGCCCTCGACTCTTTCCAGAAGGCACTGGAGATAGACCGAAGGTTAGGAAACAAATCCTCCATGGCTTCCACTCTGAATAATATGGGATTGGTCTATTGGTCACGGCATCAATATTCTCAGGCACTGAAATACTTCGCAGATTCCTTATCCCTTTATAGGGATCTGGATAATAAGGAGTGGATAGCCCGCAGTTTAAATAATATCGGGGCAACCCTTGTTCAATTGGGCGAATTTCACAAAGCCATTGATCATTTTCTGCAGTCTTTAAGGCTTAATGAAGAGACCGGAAACGAAAAAGAGAATTGCCTTAATCTGGAGAACTTGGGAGAGACATTTCAAAAAATAGGCGGCTATGAAAACGCCATGAAGTATAACGGGGAGGGCTTGAGTTTAGCCCGAAAGCTCGGTCTCACTCAGAGAGTGGGATATATACTAAAAAACATGGGGGTGATGCACTCTGAGCTGGGCAATTACCAGAAGGCTTTTGCATGTCTCAAAGAAGCCCAAGAGACTGCTGAAAAGATAGATGACAAGGAATTACAGATCTCAGCCTGGGTAAGTCTGTCCAAATTTCATCTCCTTCTAAATGACCCCCTTAAGGTTGAGCAGTTATTAGAAGAAACTACAAGAATCATAAATAACATAGACGATGAGAGGTCTTTGATCAGTGTTTATCGGATCAAAAGCTGGCTTAAGAAAAAAGAAGAAAAATTTGAAGAGGCTTTGAAAAATCTGGATGAAGCTTTGGCTTTAGCAAAAAAGTTAAACGTCGGAGAGGAATTTTTCTCATTAAACTTAGAATACGGTGAGCTTTATCTGAATCAGGGAGAGATCGAGAAGTCTAAAGAGTTTTTTAATCGAGCCAAAAATTATGGGCTTTCGCGCTATGTATTGTTCCAACCTGTATTTTATCTAATCTCCGGTAGGATAGAATGGATGAGTGGGAATTTGAAGTCAGCCCAAAAAGATTTTGAAACCGCCCTCAGGTTGGCAGAAAAGCTAAATAACTCGGAGGTTTTGTGGCGGGTTCATCATCATCTGGGCAAATTGTTTTTGTCCTCCCATGACATTGAAAAAGCTTATCAGGAACTGAAAAATGCTGGCGGGATTTTGAAAAGACTGAATGAAAATATAAAAGATGAGGAATTGAAGCGAAATTACCTGAAAGATCCAAAGAAACAGGAATTGCTTTTCGATTTAAAGAAAGCAGCCACAGAGTTAATCGGCGAGACAAAGATCGTATAGAAAAAATCGAATTGCAACAATAGATTGTAAGGCTTGTGATTATATCCAAAAAGGGAAAGGCTATCCGCCTGGCTACATCCATATTGCCAGAACAAGATAGCCTTTCGAAAGGAGGTGCTGGTACTAACTGATTTTCCCAGAGATGTGGTTAAGGACGACCACCTGAGACACCTAGGGGTGCAATCTTCTCCTCCAGCACTTCAATCTCCAGCACTAATTCCTTCAGTTCCATATGCCTCACCTCCTTTATTCCTTAACAACAAAAAAGCACTTCCTCTCAGGATGTCGAAGGAAGGTTATCCGAGTAAGTCTACTTCTAAAACAAGCCTACCTTCCACCCTCGATTCAAATATGAGGAGTCAAGCTCCTCTTGTCAAGAAATTTTTGTAAAAATTTTGAACAGCGGAGAAAATTTAGTTCGAATTTCAAACAAATAATGCAGAAATTGCGTATAAAAAAATTTGCCTTAATTTTTCCCAAGAAGAGAGATTCTCCACCATTGCGTTCCCTAAACACAACACCTGCTCTTAGCTTTAACTCTATTGGAGATACCAACAATAATATCAGCTTTTCTGTTAAAACTTCCCTAAATAGATAGCTGTAAGACCTAACACCATATCCGCCTTAAGGAGATTGCTCAGGCGGTGAAGATTTGAAGAGGAGGGGTTGTGCCACATGGACCAGATTACATAAACCACAACCAGATCTACCCCCAAGATCACAAGTATAAGATAGAGAAAAGAGAAGATGTGAAAAATGTAGGGGAACACGGTAAGAACTATCAGGAAGGAGAACATTAGAGTGCAAAAACCCAATGAAAAGTCCACTCCCAATTTTATGGGTAAGGTGGAAGCACCAGAAGATGAATCTCCCTTAAGATCCTCTATATCCTTTAGAACCTCCCGACTCAGATGAAATAGTAACGCAAAGGCGGCGGGAATCAAAGAGAGCTTAAAATCGTTGGTGGCAATGCCCCCGTATAAAAAAGCTAAGGCGGAGACTAAGCTTACTATGAGGTTTCCCAAAAGAAGCTTTCTTTTCAGAAGAGAACTATAAACTATCAAAAGCCCACAAGCTACAAAAGCCACAAGGACGCTTAGAGGTTTCACCCAGAAACTCAAAAGGATTCCAATCAGGAAAAGAGAAATCGAAAATCTAAGGGCAGAAAGAGGAGAAACCTCTCCTTTGGGAAGAGGACGGTAAGGTTTGTTAATTCGATCTATTTCCAGATCAAAGAAATCATTGATGGAATTCCCACCTGCAGAGATGAAAAAAGCAGAGAGACAAGCGAAAAGGACTTGCCCCCATGATTCTATATCTCCTGATACTGCGGCTCCAACCAAAACCGATATGGCAGTGATAAAATCGTTTTGGGGACGGGCTAACTTTAGATAGCTGAAAAATTTTTTCAACTGTTTATCCACCTCCCCGTCTTTTTATAACCTTTGTCAAAATCTATTCGTTACTCCAAAATGGATCTTTCCCTGGCTGAAGCTGTCGCCCTCTCCCAAGCCGTAATCAATTCCCAAAAGTCCTGCTTTTGAATCTATTCGCAAGCCGAAGCCATAACCTAATTTTTTGCCAGAGATTTTCTTGGGAGCCTTGTCTGTTCCGGATAGAGCCTTTCGCTCGAAGTAGCCGTAGTCACCGAAGAAGAACAATCTGGAGTTCCGATCCAAAAGAAATCGATATTCCAAGTTTGCCCACGCTATTTGAGTGCCGAAAAATTCCTCCTCTCGATAACCTCTGATGCTGTTTATTCCTCCCAATTTAAATTGATCTGAGATGGGAACTTGATCTTCATTTGTGTTCAGACCTTTAAGATGCAATCCTACAAAGAATGTCTGTCTCTTTAAAGTTGGGAGGAAATGTTTTAAGTCCAAAGAAAACTTAATCAAAGATACCTTTTGCCTTTCAGGAGCGAAAAAAGAGGTGGGGAAGTTTCTTTTTTGAGCATAACTTATCTCTGTCTGATAGAGAAGACCTTTTCTAGGATTGTCTGGTTGATCCAGAAGGTCAACGGAAAAGGTGATCCCCATCCTGTATTTTCTGCTATCCGGAAGATAGGTCTTTCCTTCTGAACCGGGAACCACCTTTTCCCACCCTCCATCCACCCCCCAGGACACTCTGTTCGTTGAATTAAACAGAAGTTTGGCAGAAAAAGATAGTTGAAGATAGGTGGAGTCATAATCCAGTTGAGTCGCTTTCAACTCCAAAGAGGGAGGAAAGCCAAGGACCCAAGGCTCTCGGTAAAGGAAGAAGAACCGTGACGAATAAGGATCTTTTCTGGACCAGCTCCACTCTATCTTTCTTCCTGTGCCAAAGATATTGTCAAAAACCAAATCCAAACTGCCGAAAAGATTGCCTTTTCGATTACCCTCCGCAGGTGCATAACCCAATATTCCACTGAAGGTGTTATTTCTCCTTTCCACCAGGGTGATTTTCAATATGCCCTCTTCCGGATTAACTCCAGCCAGAAGTTCTACTTCCTCCACATCTTTTATATATGAAAGTCGTTTTAATCTCTTCAAGCTTGTGTTCAGACTGCTCTGGGAAAAGAAGCCAAGAATATCTGTTCCCAGTTCCCTCAAAATCACCTTCTTTTGGGTGGTTTTCAAGCCCTCCAGTTGGACTTCCCTTATCTTCACTCGGGGACCCTCATCTACCAGAAAAGAAAACGCAAGTCGTCCCTTTTGCGAAATCTTGAAATGGGATGGCGAAATCTGGCAGTAGGGAAATCCGTTTTCTTCGTACAAGGTTAAAATGTTATCTATGCCTCTCTCTAACAAATCGGTATTGTAGGAAAAGCCTTTTTTGAGTTTGATTTCCGATAAAAGCTTTTCTGTGTCGAAAAACTGATTTCCCTCAATTTTAATATTATCAGAAATCCATACCCCATTAAGCTTGTTGAATCCCTCTTCTGCAGAAGAAGGAAGGCCCAAAAAGCTAAGAAGACAGGTAAATAAAATCGTCAAGAAGTACTTCAAGAGTTTCTGAAAAACAGCAACATTTTTGCGGACAGAAATGGTCACCCTACCAGACAATGACGGATTACCCCACGTAGGCGGGGCTCCCAGCCCCGCATAACTGACTTTTTCGGAACTTGCTTCCAGTCTCTTTAACACTCTGCTTGAATCTTCTTTTTGTCCTTGATACAAGAAATGCTTCAACCAGCTTAGCGCATTTACCTTGTTTTGGAACGCTACCATATTTCTTTTTGCTCTATTCACGAATAAGTTCCTCCGCCCAATGAATTGGGTCTCAAGATTCAAATGAACAACTACAACCTGGTCCCATTCTAATTCTTAGCTTTATTTTAAAAGAAAGCCTTCAGCTCCATCCTTGCCGTATGTTTGGCTTTTTTATCCGGCACCGACTCCCCGGAATAAACCGCAGAAGTGGTAAGATGTTGATTCAATTTATAATCAAAGAAGAATCGCCACTCATAGTTTTCCCCTCTTCTTTTTCCCTTACTCAAAACATAGGACAGACTTCTTCTCTCCGGGACAGACTGAAGATGGGTCCACTGAAATTGGGCTTTTAACCTTCCTTGTGTTAGAAGCGACCATAAGAGCTCTGGGGACAAAGAGTAAAACTCCACACTTGTGCTCTGAATCTGCTCCTCTCTCTTTTTGTATTCCGTGGAGATTTTAAGTTCCAGCGACTGTGCTTGCCTTCTGGTGAAACCAATTGTAAGGCTTTTGCCTTTAATACAATTTTTGGGTTCTCCTCCCCACTCATTTTTGATTTTTTCTTTCTCTATTCGAGACTCCAAAGAATGTTTGGAGGAAAGATACGACTTCAAAAGAAGCTCATGATTGAGTCTTCTTTCCCTCCTTCCTCCACCGGAAAGTCCGACTTCGGATCCTGCGGACAGATTATCCTCATCTTCGGTTTTTTCCCATCTGAATCGGAAATTAAGCGGTCTGGAAGTTGGCAGAAGATAGAGATCGTGTCTGATGGTGATCTTCTGGGAGAAGATGCTTTCATGGGATAGCTGAGTCAAGGGATAAAGAAGATAAAAACCCAAGGACTTTTCGTCTACAAACCTGCCTCGAAGATTGATGAAGGAATCGGTGGAAAAGATCTTTCCCACCTGCGACCAGAAAGATTTTCCCTCCCCCCGGGATGAAACCTTGTGAGGCGAAAAAATAAGCCGAATGCTTTTGTTTAAATCCAAAGACGCTTGTGTATCTCCCAACCATTCTGATAGCCGGATGAAATTTCCTTCCGGATTTGGAACGTACTCTCCATCTTCGAAAACGTAATCCCCCCTCCCCTCTTCCACCTCCAGATAGGTATCCACCCTCTGGGCGGAGTGAATCTGATTTTGAGAATGATAAAATTTGATATTTAAAAGCTGGCTGGGGGGATAAAAGTCTATGCGAGAAATAAGCAGGTCTTGTTTGTTATTTCCACTCGAAGAATCTCTGTATTTTTTGATCCTCCGAGCAAACTCCAAATCAGAAGAAAGCATACCTTTATAGTTCCGCACGGAGAGCTGATTGCGCCAGGTATAAGAAAGGGACTTGTCTTCTTCGAATCCGACCTCCTCCCGATAGGAAAGCTGAGTGTTGGTCTTTATCACATTCGATAACTCTAAGCGCACCTTTCCACCGAGTTGATCAAAATTGTCCTTCTGGTTGGTTAAACCAGATACAAAAGAATCTCTTCTTTCTTGTTCCCAGGAGAGCGTGGTGGAGAGCCTTTTGAATTTGTTATTCAAAATCACCAGATTTTTAGTCCACTCACCGTCTTTTTTTACCTTCTCTGTGGTGATCTCTTGGCTTTTAATAATCTCATTTTTTCCTTTTACAGAAATCCAGCTTACAGGAGAAATCTCCGCACCCACACTTCTCCGGTAAGAGGTGAAGCTCCCTGCTGTCTTCAGCTTTCCATAATCGAAATCTAAAAGGATCGACTCCCAAGGTGCTATCAGTCCATTAAATTGGTATGTTCTTTCATCTGCCGAAACAGATTGTCGTGGAAGACCCCATCTTCTCTCCTTTTCCACTATATCCACCCGACCAAAGGGAGCAAAATCTCTCTTAAGTACTCTGTATTCGCCCTTAAGTTCCAATCTGTGAAAATTTGGTTTTAAGAATTGAAAATCAGCATTCTGATAAACTGATTTAAGACATAATGCGTCGCCCCAAATGTGTTCATCGTCTTTGTTAGAGAAGGTGTTTTTATCTTTTTTGCTTTTTGCCCACTCTATCTGAGTTTTTAAAGCATGGGTGGGGAAAAGGGATAAACTCAAATCGAACAGAGAATGGCTTTCGGGCAGAGGCAAAAGCACTATGGGTGAAAAGTCTCCATTGCCCGGATAAACGTATTGATAAATTCCCCCACCTTTATATTGGTAGCTTCCTTTTTTCTCTCCCACCCAGGAAAATGAGACCTTATAGGAGCCCGAGTCGCTCCCTGCATATTGATAATATGGGCTTCCTGAGGAATTATAAGCCAAATTATAGTCTCCCTCTCCTTTTCCTACAAAGGTTGCGCCCTCTTTTAAAGCCAAAAGTCTATCATTGCCCGCCTGGCTAAGGATATTTTTGTCGTCTGAGGATAAAGTGAAGGAGGAGGGGTGGCTTCGGTTATCTTTTTCAAAAATTCCCGATGCTTTTAGTTCCGCCTTTCCGTTAAGAAAGTTGGTGACCAAATTCCCACTGTGAAAATCTCTTTTGTAATTCTCCACCGAGTATTCAAAATCCACGGTTATGCGCGAATCTGAGGTGATCAGCCTCCTGGGGGTAAACTGAATGGTTCCCCGGTTATAGTCAATGGTATAATCGTTATTAGATCCTCGTTGCATCTCTTCTCCATCCACCCACACTCGTTCAGTTCCGGGTAAAATCATTATGTTTGTCTCACCGTTCTTGCCACTTAGCTGATAAGGACCCTGTTTATTCTCCTGCCCAAAAAACCTGTTGGTGAAATACTCCCCTTTAGATGAAGCTAAGGCAAAAGACACGGAGTGCTTCCCGGTTGTAGCTTCTGCCATGATCCCTTTAAGTTTCTTCTCATAAAAGGATAACTCAGATGCTGAAGGCTTAAGGTAATAATCCCCCAGGGTGCCGGAGAAGTTGGGAGATTTGACTAAAATCTGGACTTTATCCAGCTCCTCCAACCTTTTGGTGGTTCCTTCCGAGGTAGCGGGTCCTATGGATCCTGCGGACATATTCTGATCTGAAAGTTGGAGCGAAATCTCTAAATTCTTAGTCGCCTTTCCTTTTGCCGAAAGCCACAAGCCCTGTTTCAGCGAAAGATCCTGTGCAGATCCAACCTCCAGTGAAAAGGTTTTGCTTCCGGAGAGAACCAAATCTGAAGAGCTTTTCTTGGGGAGGAAGCCCCATCTTCTGCTTTTCAATCCGGTTGCGCTTTTTCCTCTTGATAAGGCAGACTCCGCTGACTGACGCTGATCCCCACTATATACCAACTCCCGGTGAAAATACTTTCTTCGCAAATTGAGATTAAGCTTTTCATACTTTATCTGAAGAGTGTCGTCAGGATAAAGAGGAAGAGAAAAGGTGATCAGACCATGATTATAGTCAAGTGAATAATCGTGATTTCGGTTAAGCAGATGACCATTTTTCTTGACCCTCTCCGTCTCTTCCAAAATGAAGTGGTCCTTAAGCTGATAGGGACCAGGAGTTTTGTTGCCCACAAGATGAGTTACGACTTTAGTTATGAGATTTGATTCGTCGGCAACCTGGGCAGGACAGGGATTTGCTAAAGACAAAAAGAAGAGAAAAATTAACAGGGTTTGCAGAAGCCGTGGGAACAGTTTGATAACCTCACCCCTCATCCCCCTCTCCACTTTGTGGAGAGGGGGAGATAGGGGGTGAGGCAAAAACGTCTGCAATCTTTCCTTTGGCGCGAATCCTGCGAATCTGGTTAAAATTAGCTTACCCATAAGCAACTACTCCAGCGCAGAATCGAGGTTTTTACCTGAGAAGTTCGAAAACCAAAATTCGATTATTGCCGGAATCTACTACGAAAAGTTTATTTTCTTTCCATAACTTAAGGTCAGTGGGTCTGGACAATTTCTCCATTTCCGCTCCTGAGTTTCCATATTCTAAAATCAGATTTCCATCCGGATCGAAAACGACCAGACTGTTTTTACCGGTGTTAGCCACATAAGTAAGCTGATTCTGTCCAATTGTTACTCCGTTAGGGTAATTTAATATCTTTTCTCCAAAACTTTTCAAGAAATTTCCAAACGAATCAAAGACAACCACCCGATCGTTCTGTGAGTCTGCCACATAAACATTTCCCTTCTGGCTGACAAAAACTCCCAAAGGATCGCGCAAGCCTCCTCCTATACTCTCGAAACCTCCAAAGCTCCTTTCATATTCGAAGAAGCTATTTAATTTGATGATGTGGTCCTCTTCGATATCGGATACAAGGATTTCACCGGAGGAGGTGATGGTTATTCCCTCCAGCAAGCCAAATCCTGAAAAATCTTCTTCTTCTTTGATTTCAATAATGGAGACGAAGTTCAGGTTCTGATCGAATCTCTGTATTCGTTTGTTTTGGACGTCTACTACGTAAACATTCAGACCGTTATCCGTGGCGATATACGTAGGTCGATTGAACTCTCCGGCTCCCCATCCAAAGCCTCCGGTCTCTGCAAGGAATCTCCCTTCTCTGTCGCACTTGACCACCCGATCATTGCCAGTGTCAGTAATGAAAATATTTCCCAGAGGATCGATGGCGATTCCCGTGGGAAGATAAAAAGAAGAGGAGCCAAGCTTGCCCTCTCCGATGATCCCCACCGGTCTGAGACCTTTCACCAAACCGGGAGAAACAGATTGTTCCTGACCTGTGTTTTTCTTTACACCGTAAGAGGCGCAGGCAAGGCAGACCAAAAGGATGATAGGGAGAAACTTGGCGTTTTTCATTTCTTCTCTTCTGCCGAATCCTTTTTTATGTTGGTCTTAAGCCTATTGATTTGACATGTTGCTCTTTCGGAAGAGCCCGATGAATCGGGCAACTACTCTTACCTCACCCCCTATTTCCCCCTCTCCACATAGTGGAGAGGGGGATTAAAGGGGGAGAGGTTTTATAAACTAAATTGCAAAAAAAGCCGCCTCCATAGAACTCGCCTGAGCACATCAAATGAAAAAACTATAAGATAAGCAAAATTAAAGTTCCCAAATTTCGTTGGTCAAAAAACTTAACTACTTCAGCCCGATGAATCGGGCAACTACAGTTAAACAATCTTTTACCTCACCCCCGTCCCCTTCAGGGTGAATCCCTTTAGGGTGAACCCCTCTCCACGAAGTGGAGAGGGGGAGATAGGGGGAGAGGTCTTATGGGCACTATTCAGATAATGTAAAATCTTGGTTTTTTGATTGCAAGTTCTACTCTCACCATCTTCGGGAGATATAGAGCATAACCTGGGGATTATGACCGAGTGGATTGGCTTTGAGGTCAAACTTTATCTGAGAGAGTTCTAAGCTTTTCTTGCGATTGTAAGCTCGCACCGTCTTCATAGCATCCACCACCGAGACTATGCGGTTCACCATGGAAAGCCCCACCAGATAGAGGGCTTTTCGGGATGCACTTTTGCTTCGATTTTTAAGATCTCTATAGTAATTCCTGGACTCCCGACTATCCCATTCCCAGTTCCAATCGTCCTCCAGATAAGGTTGTTTGTCTCCGCGATGATACAATGGGGCAAACTGGTTGTATTGATCCCGGCTGTCATAAAATGCTAACTCATCGAAAAAATCATCCGACTTCCCTTCTAAATTTACCTTCGCATGAGAAGCCGCATAAACCTTGTAATCTTTTTTAAGCCACGCCCCATAGGTTCGAAAGCCAAAGAAACCCGTCCATAGAGACGCCTCGGAGAAGATAAAGATTTTGCCCTTGGTCTTGGATCCTCCGTAGATTTCACCAGCACCAGGCAAAACAAGAGAAAGCAGAGCGGCTTTGGTCAACGATTTCAAACCTTTTTTCTTCTCCCCGAATTCACCCGGCATCTGGAAAAAATCTTCCGAGTCCTTAGATGCATAATACCGGCGGGAGATGTTGTCTTCCTCCAGATCATACCATAAAAATCTCCCCTCTCCGGGAAGCAGAGCAGTCTTTGAGGAACAGACAAGGGTCACCAGGCCTTTCTTTCCGGTGTCACCCTTAGCCGAGGAGACCCCTGACAGTATAAGAAAAAATAAACAGGCGAAGATTATCCTTTTCATTTCAAATCCTTTATTTTATCATTTACTTGCTAACGTTACTTTAAGAAAGTTCTGGAGACTCTAATTGAAAGAGTGCAAATGGAGTGTCAAACTTTAGGGTGTGTTGAAAAAGCCAAACTGTGGGGCGGGATAAATTCCCGCCCCTATGGGGGGACAATAGCTTATCACCCATAGGGCAGGGCATTTAGCCCTGTCAATAGAGTTGTTCAACAGTGCCTAAAGGTAAACACTACAAATTCCTATCTCCAAGTGGTTCTTCAGAGATCTCTTTAGAACTTCATGCTGACAGAGAGTTGAGGTATGGCCTCCTGGTTTTTTTTCACCAGTCTCATCTTGAATTCTAACTGGCTGAATCTTTCTCCCTTCTTGTTGTGTTTTTTCACCGCAATGGCGGCGTCAAAGGCAGAGAGTATATGATTGGCTAACGAGAACATAGCGGAATACTTAGCCTTATTCAGCCAGTCGTTGGAGTCGCGACGCTGACCCAGATAAACCTCTCTATTCTGGAGATCGTCCCACCCCGCCGTGAACTGTTCGTACTTGCCTATCATCTCATAGTATTGATCCGTCCTCTCGTCCGGCAGATGATGGGAAAAATATTCCCATTGCTGCTCTTCGTCATTAAAGTATCGGAAAGTGTCAGAGACGATCTCATAGGGGATAGTTTCATCGTACACATTTTTCCAAAGCCACTGCTTATAGTCATCCTCAGACCAGTACTCGTCGGCAAAAGTCTGATATTCTTTCTCTTTATCTTTCCCCTTGCCATGATAGTTAAAATATAGAGCCCATAAGGTAACATCCAGTCCGAAAAAGAGAACCGCCTTTATTTTCGAGCCGGCGTAAAATTCTCCACTCCCGGGAATGATCAAGGAGTAAAGAAAAGCCTTCTTTACCGATTTCCCCTTGAATCCATACACATCTATGATCTCTTTTCCTTGCACCGAATCGCTCTGATAGGTAAGATAGGGGGTATGGGTCAATCTGAATATCTTTTGGGAGTATTCAAAGTCACTTTTCTTAAGGGTATTTTGAAAGGAGAACGGTTGATCTTTGTTCTCAATAAAGGTACTTCCGTTGCCCAAAGAAAAAAGAAAGAATACAAACAACAGCAAAAACCCTATGGTTTGAAGATTTCTTTTTCTCATCTTTCCTCCTTAAGAGAGCTGTCAACGGATTCCATCCGCTCAATCCGTTTGATCTCATTTGAGAATTATTGTAGGTCGGGCTGTGAAACTGCCCTACAATCTTCTGAAAGCCAAGTTCGAGTGGAAATCACTCATTTAGGCGTAAACAGTCCGAATCAATATAGGATTCTCGCAGGCTGACATTCGTCCTGAAGGACTCAGTCCGAAGGAAGCCTGCGGCTACCGCTCATCTTTTCCTCCTTAGAAAAGCTGTCAGCGGATTCAACGGATTTCATCCGCTTAATCCGTTGACCAGTTTAATCTCATTTGAGTCAACTGACCGTTGACCTATTTGACTATCGCCATCTTAAAAAATACCACCTGACTTTCGTTTTCTGATTTAGCCTCCACCTTGCACAGATACACTCCGCTGGCAAATTTAGAACAGTCCCACGATCGCTCATTGTGTGTCTGTCCCACACCGGTAGAGGGAAACTCATCCACCAGCATTCCAGAGAGATCATAAATCCTTATATTTACCTCCGCATCCTCTTTCAAGAAATATCTGATTTTAGTTTGACTTTTGGCTGGATTTGGGTAATTAAACGCCATGTTTGCGGGCAACAGGTCCCCTGCCACTGGCGGTACTGGTAGAGTGTCCTTGGGAAAATAATTGGTGTGCCCAGCATTATAACCATACATAACCCAAGGGAAGTTTTCTTTCTTATACTCTCCCGGAAGATCCCAGGCATAGATGAATCCGTCATCGCTGGCGACTAAAAGTTCAGGGTTTATGTCCTTATCTAAATTCATCAAAATAGGGGATGAAGTTACTGCTCCACCAACGGGAAGAGGAAAGCCATCCACCATCTTTCCGTCCTTGTTATAAGCTAGAATTTGTTTATTCTTCGTGCCAACGACAATATCCGGGTAACCATCCCCATCTACGTCTCCTAAGATCGGAGAAGAATCTATTAAATCAGTGATTCCACCTGGATGACTTATAGTGACAGGAAAATTGCTAACCAGAGTGCCGTTGAAATTGTAAGCAAAGATTTTGTCAGAAGCGGCCACGATAATCTCCAGATATCCGTCTTTATCTATATCGCCCAGCACGGGGCCTGATACCAGGGAATCGTCCACTGGCGCGAAAAAGCCTGATCCTCCGAGGTTGAGGTCTGAAGCCATTAGGCCGGAAGTCGGAGAGCAGGAACGGAATGTTACATCCAGGTCATCATCTTTGTCTATGTCTCCGACCACAATGGTACCGTAACCATGACAATACGGTGAACACCGAGAAGAGACTCCACTGTACATATTCCAAACACAGATCTGTGAATGAAAAGGAGTTTTTCTCATCAAAAAATTGATGTTGGGGTCTCCTGTGGTCGCCAATGCTTCAACCAGTCCCTCAGAAGTGGAGGAATAAATCAGCGTGCCGTCATTGGAAATGACCACTGTTCTATGATCAGAACTTATGCCTTTGGTCGCCACAAATATTTCCAGGTTAGACTCCACCGAATCGAAATTAGCAATTATGGGTGCAACCGAAATCCAATCTTCTAAGTCCACTGGAAAACCATCCACAATATCTGCCCTTTCATCCTGATCCCGATCATAGGGATGCCAGGCATAAACTCTACCGTCTACAGTTGCCGCCACTACCTCCAGAGTATCATCATCATCCAGATCACCCAGTGAGGGTGGGCCAAAGAAGACGGAATCGTCCTCGGCAAATATAGCCAGTGGCAGATAAATTAGCGTGGAGTCAAACTGCGTTATTCCCACTGGTATCGATTGAGGTATCACCGCTGCGCCTCCAGGATCCCAGGCATGTATGAATCTGCCGGAGGAGGCAAAGATCTGTAATCCTCCCTTAACAGAAACCAACGAACTAGCATCTGTCTCTGGAATGAACTTTTGTGGGAAGCCGTATTGAACCCAGCCTTGCGAAATATCTAAAGTCATCAAGGTGTCGGAGATGCTGATATCGGTGATCCAGACATGGGTGTCGGATTTGTTCCTGCTTTTTGAGGGGGGGAAGGTATAAGGAGTCAAGTCAGTGTTATTGCCCTTATAAAACATATCCTCCTTTTGTCCGAATCCGGTATAATAATTCCCGCCAAAATCTATAATTCCATCCGCCTCCACGATGGTTAAAAAACGTCTGTCTTTATCCCATTGGAGATCGTTGTCCCAAAAATTATTAAGTCCGTCGCCATCATAGTCTAAATATGCCACCCCCTCATCCACGTGCCAGACCAGAATTCCCGAACCGGGCAGAAGCCAATCATATTCCCGGTTGTAATTTAGCCACCTATCCACCGGTCCTAAGATCACGTTGGTGACACTGTCTGCCCGAAGACCGCAAAAATGATCGCCATCTAAATCAACCTGTCGATTCTCTAAAAGAAAATACTCCTCCGGGCTTATGGGTATCTGGATGAGCTGAAGCTTTTCAGTCAACATCTCTGTGGCGAAAAGCCCTATATTTCCCTGACTTGTGATCTTTTCCGGCTCAACGAAACCCAGATATGCTCTGCTCCACGCGCAGGGGTAAACCGGCAAAACTCCTGACGCAATCACACCCCAATCGTATCCCCCAGTCTCAACCCCTACATTTTGAGCATTGTTATCCATCAGGGCAAAATCACCCACCTGAGTCATGAAGTTTTCGGAATCGTATAAATCCACCAGACCTAACTGATGTCCGAACTCATGGGCAAATACCGCATTTAAGGCACTTACCCGATTGTCCTGTGACTTAGTCTCTGGCATAAAAATACCTTCCGTTATGGCAAAGGTGCCATCATTTACCCATACTGTATCACCCAAGACGATAAAGCCGGTGAAAAGATCACCTGGGGTGGGATTAACCAGCTCCCCCAGATCGCTTTGTAGATCTGATCCGGCATGAAAGATCACAAAGCAATCATACTGAGAGAAATCTATATGATAAACCTGGGGGTCCCCATGAACTGAGAAAGAATCCGCCAGATTGAAGCTATCATGAAAGAACTGTCTGAGCATCTCCACTTTGACAGAGAGAGATGAATCCGGAGCTCCGTAGTGAGCCATCGAATCAGGCAAGCGGTAAGCTAAACTATCGCTTTTGGGGAAAACCTCTCCTTCCAGAGCCAGTTGGCCCTCAGATATAGTCCACCAGTAGTTATGCAAAGCTAAGATATGTTTCTTAAAATAAAGGGTATCGTGGGGGGATGGATCTATCAAATGACCTTCTGTTGAATCAAACTCCT
>JAGMFA010000159.1 GCA_023127875.1 Candidatus Zixiibacteriota bacterium | reverse complement strand
AAAATTGAGATTCTTCCCCATATGGATCAGAATGACAACCCTCGGGATGAGAGTAATAGTTAGGTCTCTGGTGGGGGATGACGAAGTCCCGCAAGGTGCGGGACTTCGCTTCCCAGACGGGAGGGCAGACGCCCCCATCTGGGCGTCCGCTCGCTCACAATGACGGTAATTAGAGCTTTTGGTTCTTTCGTATTTAATGTGGAAATTGTGTTCTATTATGCCCTTCTTGTTGTCCCCTGAGGAGGTAATATGCGTATGCACTCATACGAGCATGTTGTATTAGTGTAGGGGTGGAGTTCATCTCCACCCGCATTCCTCTGATTATTAGAGCGAAGACCCCGCAAAAAGCGAGATTCAGCTTCGCTCAACAAGCTTCACCCCTACGCCTGATCATCCGTTGTAGGCTTTTGAAAATCGTCCCGATTCATAGGGATAACTACAAGATCTATTCCTCCAAAGATACTTCTTTGTTTCTCTCACATTATCAATAGATTACATAAAACACTCCACATTATTTAAGAATGAGCCAAAAAAACTCCACTTTTGCTTATTGGTGCGAATATAAGCTTATACGTTAAAAACTTATCTGCATCCAGAGTCCCAATTCTCTGATGTGAGTTTTCCTTCTGGTTTTTTTATCATTGGTATCAGCCCACTTGGCGTTAAACCCGCCAGTGACCTTTGAGGAGAAACTGTAACCGGCGTTGGAGGCAATGGAAAGCTGATCCCTGTCTGCGGTAACGTTAAATGGGTTACCTCCCACCGAGCTTTTGGTCATACGGGAGGTTTTGGAAATGTTTAAAGAAAGGCTAAGGGTGCTTTTAAATTTTATCTTTCTCAGAAAAGGAAGCTTGATGCCATGAGGTGCGCTAAAAGAATAGCGGTTACCTATGACTATGGAATTGGAATAATTTTTAGTGACCGACTGATTACCCGCATATCTCCTTAAGTTTTGATCGGTGGTGATCTTTCTGGTTATCTTCACTGAGGTTCTGATGCCGTTTTTCCAGCTCATGGAAATAGAGGCTAAAGGAGAGAAGTTCTCGGAGATCTTCTTGCTGAAAGTTTCACCGGTTCTTTCACTTCCCCTTTCATCTGTCTGTTTAGAATAACCAAAAGTATATGTAAAGGTGGTGAAGAACTTTTTGAGAAGCTTAAGATTTCCCAGTTTGCTTAAACTGAAGCCAAAATCTGGAAAACGGGTGCCGGTATTCTTGGTAGCTTCTGTGGCGGTTATGGTTCGGCTAACGCTCCTTGAATAGTTCATGCTGAATTGCGTGGACAGGAGCCTGAGTCCGCTTTTGGCGGTATATCCTTCCGTAATAGTGATCCGGTCTGTGGATTGAGCCAAACCTTTCCTTCCCACCTTGGGATCCTCTGTAAAGCCAAGCCGATAGCTTAAGGTGGGACGCGCCAGAAGTCCGCTTTTGCTGAAAGTCTGACTTTTGCGATAATCCACGTTTACCGGGTCGATTCTTTTGGTGAGCTTTCTCAACAGATTAAGTGGATTTAAAAGGGAGGGTTTCTTCTCCCCTTTTTTCTGGCCTCCGCCACCCAACAGACTTTGCCAGTTGAGGGTGAAACGGGCGGATCTGGAGTTGTCGTTGCGCACGGTTCTGGTACCCCCGGAGTTATAGGAATCCAGCCTGTCTGCGTTCTCGTTATATTTGGAGTTGAAGGTAAAGCTGGCATTCAGGAAGGCTAACCACCTGGGAGCATACGTAGCCTTGAAACTTTCAGAGTATCTGGTTTCTATGCCCAGCTTAGCTTTTTTGGGACTGAAGGAGAATTTTATGGTCTTTGGATCCCTTATATCTCTGGAGGTCGACATGGTATAGGTGAGAGGAATGCTTTTTATGGGACTGGCTTGAGCATTTAGATTTCCATTGAAGGTTTTGGTAAAGGTATCAGATACGTCTCCTATGTTGTACTCCGTATGGGATCGGGTATCACTAATATTTCCGCTAACTGAGACATTGGTGGGCAGAAGGGAGAAGCTCATCTGGCTGAAACTTTTGGGAACAAGGGCGCTTTTAAGCCAGCCAAAAGGTTTTAGGGATAACCCCCGTCCCAGTGGAAAAGTGTATCCCCCGCTTATGCCGGTGGTGCTGCTTCTCTGAACCGGGGTTTGTAAGCTGGTGCTCCGGGAGGTGCTGTAGGTAAAGCTATGGCTCATCCTTTTCAGAGTCGCTCCGATCAACCAGTTCTTGGTGGGATGATTGAAGGAGGGAGAAAAACTTATGCCCCAAGATTTGCTTTCTCGCTTCTCCTTCTCTCTGAGATCCTTGGGCAATACTATGTCAGAGCCACGCTGCCATTTAGGTAGATTCAGCCTTCGCGAGTAATTAAAGGAAACAGGAAGCATATAACCCAACGATACGGGGAGAAATCTATGAGCCTGAATCCCGCTTAGGCTAAAGCGGTAATCCATGGTGGATTCGGTGCCCTCCTTTTTCTGGCGAAGACTGCGAAACTGGCTATCCTGTTTTCTGAAGGAAAAGCTTAAGTTCGCCAGATCCGCTAATTTGGCAGTCAAGTTTATGCTTCCGGCTATTCCCTTTTCTTTTCTGATGTCGGTTACCTGGAGTTCATCCACCCATACTTCGCCGGAGACAGGCTTAAAAGTGCTATCATCAGCGTTGATCACTCCCATGGAAAACCACCTTACCCTGTTGAGGGAGGGTTTCCCTTTCACCCGATATGATCCCTTCTCGATGTATAGACATCCCCCAGAGACGGCAGTACTGTCGTTCATCGCATACGCCTTCAAGGCGGTGATCTGGTCGAAGTCTATCAGCACCTCGTTTCGTTCATCCCAGCCAGGATGAATCTTGGTGTGATATTCATAGAAATTGGAGGAGTCTGCACCCAGTTTTAGGAAGAACGTTATTTCGCCCGGATCATCCGGACCATGGACGAACATTTTTAAATACCGATAGCTGGTATAATCTTCAGGTCTATACAATATCCGATAGGCGGAGCCCTGATGGTTGTGTTTCAGATTATTGAACTTGAGCACTAAAGATTGCTCCTTTTCCCTCACTCCGGTTTGTCGATTAAGGGTTCCTGCCACTTTGGGAGGGGGAACATAGCCTGGGTTTTCATGAGTATTCACCACAAATATCTCAAATTCCTCGTTCGGGGGAGTTCCGACCGGCAAGGGAGTATGTCGATTGGTCAAACTGGATATGCCCATATTCTCCCATCTATTTCCCACCAGTTGAATGGAGGCAATTTGTATGCTGCAATTCTCTTTGGAACTGACCCATAATCTGGCGAACCTGATGTCGTTCCAGTCCGGATCACCCACCTTATCGTAGTTCTGTGGATCCTTCAGGGGAATTCGGTAAAGCCTCCATCCCACAGAATCGGTTAAGTCTCCCAGAAATTCACTCTTGCTTAAATCTATGGCAAATTCGAAATAGTTGTTGGCCAGGTCCAGCACGCTGTTGGAGTTTAGGTCCTCTGTATCTGGACGTCTCCCCTTGTCCGGATCGTCCCGGTTGCCCTGAGTTCCATTTATATGAGAGTAATCATATCTGTTGTCATAGTTCCAATTATCACCCGAAGGGTCAGGCAGGGAGGAGTTGTAAACCTGTTGCTCCAAAGAATCGGTGAAGCCGTCTAAGCCCACATCTTCGTCATCGTCTAAGATTCCGTCTTCCAGACCATTTCGTGGTCTATCTTCAGTGTCCCGAATTCTGTCTCCGTCCAGATCCTCCGATATCTCTCCAAAATCCACATGCAAGATTCCTTTGTCTCCATGAACCCATATCTCCAGAAACTTGGTTCGGGTTTGATCGAATGCGCCCGTATAAAGAGCCCTCATTATTCCATTCCATCTTCTCTCCACCCAGCTGGAATCAAAATCTTGGTTGGAGGGACGATGAGGCTTTGTGGGGAAGAAGTCAAGGTGTAACACGTTGGTTTTCTCCTCATTTCTTTCGGTCTCCTTGTGGGGCCAGATTTCCTTTATGGGCACCTGATCATAGGGGTTATACCACAACAGCTTGCATCTTGCGGAAAGATCTTTGTCTTCCGGAGGACTGGAGAGAGTCCACACTCCTCGGCGAACGCTTAAGTCAGTATAATTCAGGGAACCTTCAAAGTCGTCAATGAAAGCCACATTCTTAGTGTTCGGGTTGGGCACACTCTGGGCAAGATCGCCTTTAAAGGTAACTGTGGAGGGTTTATCTGTTTTGACCCAGGGTAGACTATTGAACATTCTGGTGATGAAAAAAGGAGAGGAGGAAAAGGAAAGATTGCTTCCCCAGATGAAGTTTCGTATTGGTTCCTGCCCCACCCGGGGTCTTTCCTCTGCGGTCTTCTCACTTTTGTATATCCCCACCGTGCCAAACTTAAAGTTTCTGCCCAGATTGTACTCTGCCATCATCCCGAACATGCTTTTCTTCTCGGGCATGAGAAGGGGAGCATATTCGTAGTCCACGCTCAGGTCAGCGGTGGGAGTCGAAGCCTCAGGAGTTAGAAAGGTGATCTCCCCGGTCTCGTACATTATGGTATAATCCTCCCCTCTGGTCAGAGTTCTGCCGTTTAAGGTCACCACATCAGATCCCTCGATTATAGGAGCATGACCCAACTGGAATTGAGACTTTCGAGATGAAGATTGGACATAGATATAATATTTGCTGTTATCGATTCGATCCTGCAATCGATCCGAGGAATAGATATCTTCCACCTTGTTCTTGAGGGTGTCTTCCAGATTTCCGGTGAAACTGACATTGGGATAGGGAGCAAATGGATGTCGATTGGGGAAGGTGAGATACCCCAA
>JAGMFA010000158.1 GCA_023127875.1 Candidatus Zixiibacteriota bacterium | reverse complement strand
GCCGGAGTGATGGCGAGCTACGCCTCCTTAGGCGATGTGATCATTGCAGAGCCCAAAGCGCTTTTGGGATTTGCCGGTCCCCGGGTGATTCAACAGACCATAAAACAAGACCTTCCTCCCGGCTTCCAGAGCTCAGAATTCTTCTTAGAGCATGGCTTTTTGGACATCATCTCCCACCGCAAGGATTTGAAAAAGACCATTTCTTTGATCTTAGAATACCTATCTTGACACCTACATTATTTGTCTTCATAAGAACAGAAGATCACAAAGAATTTTAAGAGGAGTACCGAGAAGGCGAAAAAACGCTTGACTTTTCTGCCTATCCAACTTAATTGTAAAAATGGCAGAGTGATCAAAATAAAAATGGCAACTTTTCATTGTTTAAGGTTTCAGGACTAAACCCATGGATGTGAAAATCCTGAAAGAGGGCCGTCCCGGCATTTTGAACAAGGAGCACATTCTTTCGCTGGAAGGGGAGGTAATTACCGATTTGACGAAAGAAACCATTGGGCCTTCCGCTTTTGACCTACACCTATCCCATCAAGGATGGGAGATGCAAGGAAGCATAAAAGGGTCAGATAGCACATTGATTGAAGAAATAGGGGAGAAGTACGGCAGAAGATTTTCCATAGAAGACAAAAAGAAACTGGAAGCCAAAAAGACCTATGTTTTCAAGCTCAGAGAATCACTTAAGATACCGCCATACGGAAGGTTGTATGGAAAGGCAACGGGAAGAAGTTCTATAGGTAGACTTGACGTACTTACACGTTTAATGGTAGATTATTGTTCGTTATACGACGAAATAGAGCCGAAGGAGGGTTTTTATCCCGGAAGGCTTTACCTAGAGGTGACACCGATCACTTTTGGCATAGAGGTTCAAGAAGGAGCGTCTTTGAGTCAACTGAGGCTTTTCAGGGGAGACCCCGAGTTAAGCGAACTCAAGGCTTCTGAAATAGAGTTGTTCGGTGAAATGATCTTAGACGAAAACAGGCAACCGAAAACCACAGAAAAGCTCTATGAACTTAGAGTAGACTTAACACCTGATCCTAAAAACAATATCTCGGCTTTTCGAGCGAAAAAAGATAAAGACTTGGTAGTAGATCTGACAAAAGAAGAAAAACACTACAATCCAAAAGACTTTTGGGAAGAGGTTTCGCTAAATATCGATTCACCACTGAAAATTGAACCTGAAAGGTTTCACATTCTTAGATCAAAAGAGAGGTTCAAGCTACCTCGGGACATAGCTGTATATTGTCAAGCTGTTTCCGAAACTATTGGTGAATTAAGGATTCACTATGCTGGATTTGTTCATCCAGGTTTTGGGTCTACGCGTCCGAAGGAAGGAACCCCCATTATATTTGAAGTAAGAGGACATAATGTCGACACCTTTTTGCGTGACGGGGAGACCCTTGCACATATTAAGTTTTACAGGATGTCCGAACCTTGCACTCCAGATTCACTGGAGAAAGAGAAGAAGAGCGAATATGAGAAACAGGAACTAAGGTTATCTAGTTATTTCGAGGATTGGTCGCAATGAAATCAGAATACAGAACATTTTGCGAACTGACCGTAAATAGGGATCTCAAAGTGGTTAAATTTGGTGGCGATTATTTCCCTCCTCCAGAGTCCTTGGGTGATCTCAAGACTATGGTCGAGGAGTGCGAAGATCTCTATCCTGGGATAGACGTTTGGTTTAAAAAGAAGGTAGTTCCGGGGCTGGAGCAAAAAAACCGAGTTGCGTTTCTGGTTTACCATGATTCCCGTCCTATCGGTTCGGCTGTAGTTCGAAAGGGGGAGGATGCTAAGCTCTGCAGTCTTCGCGTGTTACCTGAAGAACAGAAGAAGGGGATAGGTCATCTCTTAATGGCTCTGGTCGCCAACGAGATCAGAAACATGGCAACACATTTTCATTTTACCGCCCCCTCCAAATTGTGGTTTGAATTGGAGCAATTTTTTAAAAGCTACGGATTTGTAAATAACGGGCTTGCGGGACTTCAATATAGGCTTTTTGACGAAGAATTAGCTTGTAGCGCGAATTTTGATAGTATTTGGCAAGGTGTGCTTAAAAAGCTTCCTTTAATAATCGAGAACTTCACTTTGAATGGCAACAAAGCACACTGCGATTTAGTGTTCAGCATTCGACCCACCTATGCTGAGAGAATAATTAACGGAAGCAAAAGAGTTGAAGTGAGAAGAAGATTTTCAAATAAATGGAAAGGTGCTACAGCCCTGCTTTACGCTTCTTCTCCTTTGAGGCACTTCGTTGGGGAGGCAATCATAGGCGAAGTCATAGCAAGTTCTCCTGACAAGATTTGGTCTGATTGGAAAGAGGAGCTTGGCTGCACCTTTGACGAATTTACCTCTTATTGTCATGGTGCATCTGAGGTAAGCGCTATCATATTCAAGGAGGTCACGCCGTTTAAGTATCCTATCCCGCAAATACAAATGGAGCACTTAGTACAGCGAGAGTTGAAAGCCCCCCAATCTTTCTTACAAGTAAAAAAACAATCTTTATGGCCAACTGCCTTATCCCTCAGTTGTCTCCTGCGTGCTAACTTGCCAGATGATTCTTCGAAAACTGATCATTCTTAGGCTTGTTGGCCTCCTTCCACCCAATCTAATCCTTGACAATTTTGAAAGTTGTTGTATTTTATAGATAGATTTAATGATTTGATGTCAAGTAGCATGAGACCCAGTTGACTATCATAATAGTTTAGTTCACCCTGTATGAAGCGAGATACAACAGATGATTGAAGAAAACATTAACCAACTACTATACAGTCTATTGGCGAAGGTGAACTTCTGTAGAATTTTCACTAACTATTTTTTGGACAAAAGACTAAAGTCCACGCTAATCTTTTAACCCTAAAACTTGTGGAGGTTTGATATGAGGAAACGGTTAAATTATCTTACCGTCTCGAGGTTTACTCTCACCAGTATGTTTTTCTTAGTGGGTCTTCTCTTCTTTTTGATGACCAACCTTACTGCGGGAGAAATAGAGCCAAACTTTGCTGAGTACCTGAAAACCTTAGCACCGGATGAATTTGTTTCAGCCCTGGTGATCATGGCGGATCAAGCAGACATAAAGTCATTGAATGCCGTTCTGAAGGCGGAAAGGGCCACCATGAAGGTGCGGCATCAGAGAGTGCTATCTGCGCTACAGACTGCTGCTTCAAGGTCTCAAGGGGACATAGTCGCTTATCTCGAAGCGAAGAAAGAAGAGGGTTCAGTTAAGGGACATACTCCTTACTGGATCATGAATCTGATTGTGGTGCAAGCCACAAGAGAGGAGTTGGAAAGGATAGCGGCTCGTGCAGATGTGGACATCGTGGAAGCGAATTTCAAGGTAAGCCTAATTGAGCCGGAGAGGGATAAGACTAAGTCGGTGAGAATACCGGACAAAGGAATAGGGGTTACTCCGGGTTTGAAGGCAATCAAGGCGGACAGCGTATGGCACCTGCTGGGCATCACCGGGAAGGGAAGGTTGGTGGCTAATCTGGACACCGGAGTGGATGGATTCCATACTGCCCTGACCAATAGGTGGAGAGGTAACCATGCACCCTGGCAAGAGTGCTGGAGGGATGCCTTGGGTAATGGAACCACATACCCGGTCGATAATTATGGTCACGGAACACACGTAATGGGGACTATGTGCGGTCTGGGCGCGGTTACCGGCGATACCATCGGAGTAGCCTGGGAAGCTGAGTGGATTGCTGACAATGCCATTGATCAATGGACTGGCCCAGAATTTGACAACGATGTCCTGGATGCTTTTCAGTGGTTTGCCGATCCGGATTCGAATCCGAGTACCACCGATGACGTTCCGGATGTGGTTCAAAATTCCTGGGGTATTGACCATCGTTTTTCTGGATATGTAGATTGCGACTACCGGTGGCAGGATGTTATAGAAAACTGTGAGGCGGCAGGAGTAGTTTGCATCTTTTCTGCCGGAAATGAGGGGCCAGGTTCGGCAACCCATAGATCGCCAGCTAACATATGCAACACGCCCACCACCAACTTCTCCGTGGGAGCGGTGGATGCTACGAACTATGACTTTCCCTATCCCATTGCCAATTTCAGCAGTCGGGGCCCTTCCGACTGTGAAGGTAAAGACAAAAAACCGGAGGTGGTGGCTCCAGGAGTGCAAGTTTACTCCTCTGTTCCTGGAGGCGGGTATGAGCAGTACGGTTGGGACGGAACCTCTATGGCGGGTCCGCATGTGGCAGGAGTGGTAGCCTTAATGCGACAGGCAAATCCGGATCTGGACGTGGATTCGGTCAAACAGATTCTGATGAATACTGCGGTTGATTTAGGCGATTCCGGAGAAGATAACGCTTACGGCTGGGGCATAATCGATGCTTACCAGGCGGTGCTTGCTGCACAGCAGAGCGGCTATGTAGCAGGTGATGCCAATGGCGATGGGCTGGTGACTGTGTCAGATGTGGTTTATCTGATTAACTATCTTTACAGAGGCGACCCTCCTCCAGATCCTCTGGCGGCGGGAGATCCCAATGCTGATTGTGTAGTTGATGTCGCTGATGTAGTTTATTTGATAAATTATCTGTTTAAAGGCGGCCCTCCTCCTCAGTTAGGCTGTGCGTAAAATTGTGGAGGGTGAATCTCCAAAAGTGCAAGGTCAGTTACTAAGGGGAGTATATAATTGTTTACATCCCCCCTTTAGAAAGGGGGGAGTGCAATAGTGTTGCGTTAATGGTAGCTGTATGGTTAAACATTCTGATAAGGTAGGTTAAGAGGGGTTAGAAGGTATAGGTAAGGCTTCCTGCTAAACC
This sequence comes from Candidatus Zixiibacteriota bacterium, assembly GCA_023127875.1. The sequence goes on along the minus strand of JAGMFA010000158.1, from coordinate 19 downwards.
CTAACCCCCTGTTGTCCCC
>JAGMFA010000157.1 GCA_023127875.1 Candidatus Zixiibacteriota bacterium | reverse complement strand
GTTTCCTGCTCCTCTTAGTAAGTATAGTTACAAACATTTTGTAATTTTTGATTGTAATTTTCGTTTTTTTACTTAAATTCTAATGGACAGACTAATTGGCAAAGGTTTGCCTTTTAAACCAAGGTTCAGGAGGTTGGGGAAAAAACATGCGAACCATCTTTGCCACATTGCGACCGCAACAATGGGTTAAGAATTTTGTCCTTTTTGCCGGATTGATCTTCTCTCAAAATCTGGGTAGGCTGGATTTGGTTTTAGAAACCTTGGCTGGCTTCGCTTTATTCTGTCTTTTATCCTCCAGCGTTTACATTCTCAATGATATAATGGACGTGGAAAGCGATAGAAAACATCCCTTAAAATCTGCCCGTCCCATTGCCAGTGGGAAGATCAAAATCTCATCCGCCGTCTTTCTTTTTATCATCTTCGCCTTAGTCTCTTTAGGTCTTTCAGCGTGGCTGAGTCCCCTCTTTGCTTTAACCGCAGCAATCTACTTCATTCTGAACTTACTTTATTCGGTGTATCTTAGACACGTGGTGATAATAGATGTGATGTGCATTGCTTTGGGTTTTGTCATTCGGGCGGTGGCAGGAGCAGTTCTAATCGGAGTGGAGATTTCTGCCTGGCTGATAGTCTGCACCACCCTTTTGGCTCTGTTTTTGGGCTTCGGTAAAAGAAGACATGAACTTCTGCTTCTGGAGACTCAAGCCACCGATCATAGAAAAATCCTTTCTGAATATAGCCCCTATTTTCTGGACCAGATGATCTCGGTGGTGACCGCCTCTACTGTGGTGGCTTATGCTTTCTACACCCTTTCATCCGAGGTGGAGACAAAATTAGGGACAGGGCACATGGATTTAACCATTCCTTTCGTATTATATGGAGTGTTTCGGTATCTTTATCTTATTCATCAGAAGGAAGGAGGCGGAAGCCCCACCAGAATGCTTTTAAACGACAAACCCATTCTGGTGAATGTTATCCTCTGGCTTCTAACGGTGATTATGATCGTTTACATATTCTGAAAATGACGAATGATGAATGATTGATGACGAATGCTTCTATTCGTCATCAATCATTCGTCATTCGTCATCACTAATTGGTGTTCCGCAAGGAGGTCGTGTGACAAAATCGAAAGTGGCTGTTGCAAAGACATCACCCCAGACTGTGCTGGATGATTATCATAATCTCTTAAGGTTAGCTGACCTGGAAGGTTTTCTATCCAAGGATAAGGTCACCATTCTGAAGGATAATATCTCCTGGCATTATCCTTTTCCCGGAGCCAACACCACCCCCTGGCAACTGGAGGGAACCATCCTGGCTCTTAAGAAACTGGGATTTGGGCAAGTGGTGGCGGTGGAGAATAATACCGTGGTGACCAATACATTAAAAGGAGAAAGATTAAATAAATATGAGGGAATTTTCAAAAAACATGACGTGGAGGTGAAACTCAATTTTTCTGATGATTTCAAATGGATCAAATATGAGCCAAAAGGAGAGCTTTTGGCATTACCCAAAATCTACAAGAAGGGAATTTTTCTTCCTGAGTTTTTCTTTGATAAGAATATTATTCACCTTCCCACCTTGAAATGCCACATCTACACCACCACCACCGGAGCCATGAAGAATGCCTTTGGTGGACTCTTGACCACCAAAAGACACTACACCCATACCTGGATTCACGAAACTTTGGTTGATCTTCTAACCATCCAGAAGGAAATCCATTCAGGTGTATTTGCAGTGATGGACGGGACCACCGCAGGAAACGGACCCGGTCCACGCACCATGAAGCCGGAGATAAAAGACTATATCTTAGCTTCTGGAGATTCTGTAGCCATAGATGCGGTGGCGGCAAAGATGATGGGCTTCGATCCCATGAGCATAAAATACATCCGTCTGGCTCACGAACGGGGTCTGGGAAAAGGGAGGATGGAGGAGATAGAAATTCTGGGAGAGGATATCTCCCAAGTGAATTTCGGCTTTACCGTAGGTGACAACATGGCAAGCCGGGTGGGTGATCTTTTATGGTTTTCCCCTTTACGGATATTTCAAAGGCTATTTTTCCGCACCCCTTTGGTATATATCTTCGTTTTCGGCTCCGCCTTTTATCATGACCGCTTCTGGTGGCCAGTGAAAGGGACAAAAATCTTGAAAGAGTGGTCTGAGACCAAGTGGGGGAAACTGTTTCAAACCTATTAACGCCGTCCTAGCAAGATGATGTCCTGCCTTCGTGTGTATTTTCGATTTATTGAAAGGACAAGACACCGTGAACCTCCCCTAAATCCCCTCCTTAGAAAGGAGGGAACTTTATTCTTTCCTTCTCCTTTTTAAGGAAATCGTCAAGATGCTTCGCAGGGTTAAGGTAAGGTTGCCGATCACTTTCTCTGTCTCAGCAATCCCCGCAAGATCTCTTCTGTATCGGTCACATAAGCGAATCCAAAGGCTAAGTTTTTGAGCGTAGCCAGATGCAACTCTTCGTTTACTGTTCCGGTGGCATCCATAAGAAAGAAGACTCGATAGTCTCTAAAGTAAGCCTCGCGTGCGGTCGACTCGCAGCATAAGTTAGTCATCACTCCGGTAATCACTAAGTCTTCTACTTTCAAACACCTGAGGACTATCTCTAAATCGGTATTATAAAAGGCGCTGTACCTGTGCTTATAAATTACCTTCTCCTCAGGCAAGGGAGACAGATCAGGATGGATCTCCGCGTCTTTTGTATTCTCCATAATCATCCCCTCCCACCACCAGGCTAAAATTCCCCCGTCCAACTCTTTGCTTTTGTGCACATGGGCAGTATAGATCACCGGGAGCTTTTTCTTCCTGAACGACTTGATTAACTTAGATACGTTGGGCAATATGGCTAACCCCCCCGGAGTGAATGTAGGACTCTGGGAATCAAGGAAAAAATTTTGCATATCCACCACCAGAAGGCAGGACCTTTTGAAATTGGGCCTCATCCGGTGAACGTTGTAAAAAGCAATTTGTTGTTTCCATTCTTCAGCCTTAATTTTGAGGCTGGATGGTGTGACGTAGTATTCGTCCTTTACTATGGATTGTATAAACATGCATTCCTCCTTTCTGATAGATTAAAGCTGAACAGACATCAGATTGCAGTAGGCAGACATCAGATTTAAGAATCTTGAGAACTTGATATAGTTGGCAGTTTGAAAACCTCACCCTTTTTGTCCCCTTCAGGGCTTGCTGAAAAAACGTGAGAAAATTGTCGTAGGGACAGCCTCATTTGAGTCAACTGACCTTGTGGCTGTCCTTATTAGGGTTAGGACAGGGACAAGCCCTGTCCCTACATAAAACTTCTCCACAAAATGACTTCCTCAACATATCCTTCAGGATGAACCGCCTCTCTATTTCCTGGATTCATCCTGTCGTAGATCCCGCCGACGGCGAGGAAGGAGAAGAGTCGGAAATACAAGTTATTTAGTCGTTTTCCTGCGACGCAGGAACAGCCCTACTACCTGTTTGCGGGCAAAAACTATCCACAAAACAAAAGGTAAGGTTCCACTGAAAAGATATAAAGGGACGCTGAACTTCTCGTAAGCTGGAGAAGTAGCCTTACAATCGAGCAAAAGATAAACTGCTTCAGTTAGAATCATATGCCAGATAATCAAAATCAGAAGTCCCCCCACTATTTGGAAAATTCTGGTTTTCAATTTGATCCCTCTGGTGATTATCATTAAAGAGATGAAGGGAATCAGATTGATTAACATGGGCTTTGGTGCAGGAAAACAAAGTATGTTAAATCCGGCCATCTTTATCAGAAGAAAGCTCATAACGTGGTTTAAGAACATAAGATACCAGCCTGGTTTTCCAGAAGGTACAGAAGTTCCCGTCGGTTCTAATGCTCCGGTCAAATGCCAGAAAACAAACAGAAGCACGGAAACCACAATAAACTTAACGATGAACAGCCACAGCTTTTCTTTCATAATACACCACCTTCTCGATCCACAGAACCCAGACCGAGACGATTATCAAAATCATAGCCACCTGCCAGAAATACAGATGCAAGAAGTGGAAGGTTTTGGGAGACCAGTTAGCCACCAGGGTAATGAATATCATTCTTATTATGTTGATCACATAAAGAAAGGGAATTCCCAAGCCTGCGCCGATCAATTTCTTTTTCCAGTTGGCAGGATAGGCTATCGTGGCGGCAAGAAAGATGAGCATCTCATAAAGTCCGGTGCACTCCCCCACCACCTCGATGCCGAAGTTAGGCATGGAAACCGTGCGCCCGCTTACCCGGACAGCCAGTCCGAAAAGTCTTAAGAAAAAACCAGTGAGATCCGCGGTCACCACCATCAACCAGGTAAGCTGAGGATTGAATTTATCGCTCAGGAAAGGGAAGGTGGTGGTGAGAACCACCAATAGCCCTAAGAAGATAAGACAAAACCTGATGATAGCCTTGTAGGATTTTGGCTTCGTTTTGGGGGCTTCAACTTTTCTTTTGGATTTTTTTCTTTTTTTCATTTCATTTAATTTTGTTAAATTTATCCGTACCCAAGGTAAAATCCTTACGGATTCATCCTGAACGGACTTGTCCTGAGGGCTTGCCCCGAAGGATTCACCGTGAACGGATTAACTCCCCTTCCTTTGGAGTTAAGGCGTAAGCCTTTTATTGGTGCACAAAAAGGCACAGCACCACCAATTTTTACTTTCTTATTGTAATTTATTTTTACATCTTTGGCAAGTTTAATTTTTGTTTTCAATATTGGAGCTTGCCCAAAACAGTTACTATTGTAAATGAATTAGATAAATTGACATAATCACCCTCCCCCTCGCCCCCTCCCATCAAGAGGGTGTGTCAGAATTTAGGT
>JAGMFA010000156.1 GCA_023127875.1 Candidatus Zixiibacteriota bacterium | reverse complement strand
GGGTGAACCCTTCAGGATGAACCCTAACCCCCGACCGTTTGGGTTCGGGGTGGGGGCACCCCGAACCAACATCTACCGCAAAATGTAGCGTCCGAGCTTGTCTCGGACGATGAAGATTCCTTCTAAAGACGGGAATTCATCCCGTCTAAAAATTTGTTGACTCAAACAACAACCTTCCGATTGTAATATTCTAGGGCAACCAGAGCCTCACCATTTCAATCCTGCTTGTTATCTTTTTCACAAATTTTCGTTGACTTCATCCCTTTTTATTATAAATTTGGTTCAAGTTAAACCAGAAGTGAGGTTCAAATGCCGAGATTGTTGCGAAGGATTCTTCAGAAGATATATATTAAGGGACAAATTTAGTTTGCATGGACCTTTCCAAGTCTTTTTCGTTTTAGTCTATGATTGAAATTTGTACTCTATAAAAGAAAGGAGAAAAGATGGTTTCATATAGATGTCCAAAAATCAGGACCAGATTGCCGGGTCCCAAAAGCAAGAAACTGATAGACCGGGACGAAAGGTTCGTTTCCCAATCTTATACCAGAATGTATCCGGCAGTTATTTCGCATGGAGAGGGAGCATATCTATGGGATGTGGATGGAAATTGCTACATTGATTTTCATACCGGGATCGGAGTATGCTCCACCGGAAATTGTCATCCCCAGGTGGTGGAGGCAATCAAAGAGCAGGCGGAAAAATCGATCCATATTCCCTCTGCTGATTTTTACCATGAGCCGGTGGGAAAGCTGGCAGAGAAGCTCTCTTCTATCGTTCCCGGAAAGGGGACCAAGGGGACTTTTTTCTCTAACTCCGGTGCGGAGGCGGTGGAAACTGCTTTCAAGCTGGCTCGTTATAATCAGAAAAAACCCCGCACCATCGCCTTTATCAACGGATTCCATGGAAGGACCATGGGAGCATTATCTTTAACCTGCAGTAAACTGAATCAGAGAAGATACTTCGCTCCCCTGGTTCCGGAGGTAACGCACGTTCCTTACGCTTATTGCTATCGCTGTCCCTTTAATCTGACCTATCCCAAATGTGATATGGCTTGTGTCAAATTCATCGACGAGGAGATTCTGCAGAAGGTGGCGCCAGCAGATGAGGTGGCGGCAATAGTGGTGGAACCGATTCAAGGAGAGGGTGGATATATAGTTCCGCCCCCGGGCTATCTTCCACGATTAAAGGCACTGGCAGAAAAGTATGGAATCCTGCTGATCATGGATGAGATACAATCGGGAATGGGGAAGACTGGAAAAATGTTTGCCATGGAACACTGGAATGTAACTGCAGACATAGTGGTAGTGGCTAAGGCGTTAGCCTCAGGCATGCCTCTGGGCGCATGTATAGCTTCCAAAAAACTTATGTCCTGGGAGCCAGGTGCTCATTCCACCACCTTTGGCGGAAATCCCGTCGCCTGTGCGGCCTCTTTAGTAACCATTGAGCTTATAGAGAACGGACTCATGCAGAACGCCACCCGTATGGGGAATTACATCATGAAACACTTGAAAAGGATGATGAAGCGATATTCAATCATGGGCGATGTCAGAGGAAAAGGGCTAATGATCGGGATTGAGTTCGTGAAAAGCAGAAAAACCAAAGAGCCTGCACCGGATTTGTCCGATCAAATCGCTTATGAATGTTTCCGAAACGGACTGATGCTTTTAACCTGTGGAAAAAGCGTCATTCGGTTCATACCTCCTTTGGTAATAAGTCAGCATACTGCGGATCAAGCTCTGGAGATATTTGAAAAAGCGGTGAAGAAGATAAACAGCAAGAAAAGAAAATAGGTCTGTCAACGGATGGAACGGATTAAACGGAAAAAATTAATTGCGGCGGTCCGCGGATTTGTCCTGAGCGAAGTCGAAGGACGGTGGACTGCGGACGATCCAATCAAAGGAGCATCCCTTGAGACTTTATGAATACGAAGCCAAAAAGCTTTTCTCCCGGTTCGGCATTCCCATAACCACAGGTGAAGTGGTAGAGACCAAAGAGCAGGTTAAGGCTTTCGCTGAAAAGCTGGGAAAGCCGGTGGTTTTGAAGGCTCAAATTCTTTCCGGTGGTCGAGGCAAAGCCGGTGGAGTGAAATTTGCCCAGTCACCAAAGGAAGCAGAGAAAAAAGCAGGTGAGCTTTTCGCCACAAAGATAAGGGGTTTTCCGGTTAACAAGATTCTGGTGGAAGAGAAGCTGGAAATCGAAAAAGAGTTTTACCTGGGGATCACGCTTGATCGGGTTAACTACAAATTGGTCATGTTGGCTTGTTCTGAAGGAGGGGTGGAGATCGAGGAGATCGCCAGAGATGAGCCGCAGAAGATAAAGAAGATAAGTGTGGACGTGGATCAGAAATTCTATCCGTTCTGGGGAAACTCTCTGGCCGGGTGGTTGGGAGCAAAAGGTGAAAACGTAAAAATCGTCAGCAAGATTGCCGTCTCCCTGTTTAAGCTGTTTAAGCAGTATGATACCAAACTGGTGGAAATCAACCCACTGATTTTAACCAAAGAGGGCAAATACGTTGCCGCAGATGCCCGCATGAGCGTAGACGATGATGCTCTTTTCCGGCATCCGGAGCTTGCGGAGATGGGAATTGAAAAGAGGCATGAAGAAGGCGAGATGACCAAAAGAGAAAAGCTTGCCCGGCAGTGGGGAATTCCCTATCTGGATCTGGATGGTGATATTGGAATGTTTCCCGGAGGTGCCGGCTTCGGCATAATGGGTAATGATTTCATCCACTATTTTGGTGGAAAGCCAGCTAACTTCATGGACTCCGGCGGCGGTCCCTCTCCTGAAAAGCTTGCCAAGATGCTCATCCTTCTGGATGAGAATTCTAACGTCAAGGCTATTTTCGGAGCAAGATTCGGTGGCATCTCCCGTTGTGATGATTTCGCCAAAGGGGTGGTAATGTTCTTAAAAGATCACGGGCTTTCCAAGCCCATGGTCTTGCGCATGACCGGTAACATGTGGCAGGAAGGGGTGAGAATTTTCCAGGAGGAGAATAAGCAGAATCCGGGGATTTTCAAAAATATCGAGATTCACGGCATCGAAACTCCCATCGAAGAGATCTCCAAAAGAGCAGTGGAATTAGCGAAGAAAGCATAAAGCGTAGGGGTGGGGCTTGTCCCCGCTCGCAGTTGTTTTTGGAATGTAGTTGCCTGATTCATCAGGCAAGATCGGGCTCAATGAATCGAGCCCTTACAACGTAGGGGTCGGATTTCCGAAGGATCCATAGGACATCCGACCCGTCAAATAAAGGGATGCAAACTTCTGCTCGATAAATCGAGCAACTGTTCACATGTTGTAAAAAATACAAGTTTTGCGTAGCGGAGGCTTCATGCCTCCGGATAAAAGATTGAGGAGAATTTTACGGCGATTTTGGTAGAAAAGTTGTAGGTCAAGCATCTCCGGAGGAGTGCTTGACATCATCTGTCAACCAGCCCTTCGGGCATGGTTGACCTACAAATTTTTTCTTTTCATTCTTCGGAGCAGGAGGAATGTATGGCGATTTTAGTGGACAAAAATAGCAAGGTAATTGTCCAGGGGATAACCGGAACGGCAGGAAGATTCCATACTGAAAGGATGTTAGCTTACGGCACCAACATCGTAGCGGGAACTTCTCCGGGAAAAGGTGGCGAAAAGGTCTTCGATGTGCCGGTTTACGATACGGTGGAAGAAAGTGTGAAAAATCACGGAGCGGATACTTCGGTGATCTTTCTTCCTGCCCGATTCGTCATGGAGGCAGCCATTGAAGCCATTTATGCCGGAATAAAATTCATCGTGGTGGTTCCTGAACACATCCCCATCTTGGACATGATGACCATCCGAAAGGAAGCTCAAAAATTCGGGACCATAGTTCTGGGAGGAAATACAGCCGGAATCATCACGCCGGGAGAGGCGAATCTGGGGATAATGCCGGATATAGCTTTCAAGCCGGGGAGAGTGGGGACCGTTTCCCGATCCGGGTCTTTGACCTATTACGTTGCCGACACACTTTCACGAACCGGCTATGGAGAGACCACCTGTGTGGGATTGGGAGGTGATCCGGTTTTGGGGAGCACTTTCAATGAGATACTGGAACTCTTTGAACAGGATGAAAAGACCAAAGCAGTGGTGTTGGTAGGGGAGATCGGCGGAGTTTACGAGGAGATGGCAAAGCCGACCATCCAGAAGGTCAAAAAACCGATTATCGGAATGGTGGGCGGAGTTTTTGCTCCACCTGGAAAAAGAATGGGACACGCTGGTGCCATAGTCGAAGGTGAGATGGGAACTGCCCAGAGCAAGCTCAAAGCTTTGGAAGAAGCAGGCGCGCATATTGCCAAGACCTTTCTGGATATTCCCAGGATTTTAGAAAAATTGAAGATATAATTCTTTAAATCTTTTGTGCCTGTTTGTTTTCTGGCCTGATGCAAGATCTCTTTGTCGCCAGGTCCAGGGATCTGTCGACCACATTGATTGCCACAGATATACGTTAATATATAATCCCGTACAATGCAAGGTTCACCCTGAAGGGTATTCAGCCCTGTCAGAGCGGATTTATTTTTTTGGCTCTTCTCCCAATTAGTGGATGAGAATACGACCTAAATAAAAGTATAGACATCCTTTACCTTTTCTGGTATGATGTTGTTCATATGAAACAAACCAGAAAGAGGATCAGGATGTCTAATATAAGTATAACCCAGTATTTCTATCCCGGTCAAGTAAAAATTATGGAACAGTCGTTCTCTCCAGATTCCCATCGGGTCGTTATCTCGATGAGACCCAATCTTTGCTTTACTCCACGCTGTAGTGAATGTGGAAGTCCCGCCTTTGGCAGGAGACGAAGTGCGGAGTCGAAGAC
>JAGMFA010000155.1 GCA_023127875.1 Candidatus Zixiibacteriota bacterium | reverse complement strand
TGCTTGGTCAGTAGGTTAGAGCTCCATGCTCCAGACACTACACATTTGTCAGGTGCTCGAACGAGCCCGTCTGGGCGCAGGGCACCTGAGCTACGAGGCTGAAAAGTAATATGAAGAAAGTTGGCAACGGAAATTGTCAAATTGTATCATTGCCAAAACTCCACAAATTTTTGACAAAATAAAGGAGGAGAAATCGTGAAAAAAATAGTCTGTCTCTTAGGAGGCCCCAGGCCAAAGGGAAACAGTGCAGCTATCGCCAAACGCTTCAGCGAAACCGCTGAAAAACTTGGCGCGGAGATTACGATGTTTGCCCTGAACAAGCTCAAATACAGTGGCTGCCAGGCATGTATGACCTGCAAGACCAAGTTGGAAAAGTGTGTGCTCAAGGATGATCTGGCCGAGGTACTGGAGTCCGTCCGTGAGGCCGATGTACTAGTCATGGTCTCACCCACCTATTACGGCGAGGTTACAAGCCAACTCAAGTCGTTTATTGACCGCACCTTCTCCTACCTCGTGTCCGACTACACGACCAATCCAGATCCCAGCCGCCTTTCGCCCGGCAAAGTGCTGGTCTTTATCCAGACACAGGGAGATCCGGACGAAAGCAAATACGCTGACATTTTCCCAAGGTACGAGTATTTTTTCAAATGGTACGGATTTGACGAGACCCATCTCATTCGGGCATGCGGCGTTTTCGGACCAGGCGAAGTCGAAGCACGCGCGGATCTCATGAAGCTGGCGGAAGTAACCGCTGAAAAGATTATGGCTTGAAATCCTCGAGCTTTCCTCGCAAAATTTGACTGTATAGTAGTAGGTCAGGAGCCCCGTGTCCTGACACTGTTCATTTGTCAGGTGCCCAGGCGGGCCCCCTGCAGGCCTGTAGGGCGTCCGGGAGTCTCCGTGTTTCTGATTATCTTCTGCTGCTCTGTCATCTGACATCCCTCGTATCCTAATCTTTCTCTTCTCATACAAGAATGTCAGATTAAGTCTTAACTATTACACATAATATCTGGGACATGCTTACCATCAAGCAGAAACAAGTGTTACTGGCGTTAGCCCGGAAGGTCAAAGACGAAAAAATATTTTCCACCAGATTTGTGACCAGGAACAATTTGGGCTCTGTCTCAAGCGTCCAGAGGTCAGTGAACTCCTTAATCGAAAGAGTTCTCATCGACAAGGAGGACGAAGAATATTCTTTCATTGACGTATTTTTCAAGATGTGAATTAAGGAGAAATACGGGTATGCAAATAGCATAATGCAAGATGCCTAATTTGTAAAAGATTCAGATGTTGACATATGGATGATCCTATCGGGAGTCTGTATGGATAATATCCAGATTTGTATGTATGAATATTTGTTGCAGGTGAAAAGGGCTTGACTTTAGGGGATTTTTTATTATAAATAAAATAAGGGTTTGTTTTTGGCCGTGTTGAAAAAGAAAAAAAGAATGGTTAAAGAGGAGAATAAAGGGACGCCTGTTTTTCAAATTTTCCTCTGAAATTGCCGAGTTAACTCATTGATTATCAACAAGGTTTGTGCAAGAATTGGGTGCCTGCCATCTAAGCAGGTGGCCGGCGGTTCGAGTCCGCCCACCCTTACCAAATTCTCTGAAGATTCCTCCAGAAGTGTGGTAATAATCATTATGTTACGTATTTTAGGATCATCGACAAGGGGATAGCATGATTAGACTTTTCAGTTTGGAAGGCAATAAACTATATGATTGGACTCTTAAGAAGGGGAAATACACCATTGGACGAAGCTCAGGGTGCGATCTGGTGATAAATGACAGCACTGTATCACGAAAACATGCCCAGATTGAGATTGTGAATGAAAAGACAATCAATCTAACCGATCTGGGAAGTCACAACGGAACCACGGTCAATGGATACAAAATTACTGATACGGCCAAATTGCGAGATGGTGACATCCTTTCCTTTGGACGGGTTGAATTCAAGATTACGCCGAGTGCTGCCAAAAAGATTCCAAGTAGTTCCTTCAGCCTTGCCGATTCTGAGCACGATCTGGCAAATGCCACCTTACTTCCGATAAAGGAGGCACTCCAACCTCTCCCGGCGAAGATCATAGATAATCCCCAGATATTTCAGGCTCTTTCTGAAATGGGAAGGATGCTGATTTTGCCCGGCTCGGGGGAGGAAATGTTTGACAAAGCGTTGGAATTGTTACAGGGTGCCATTCCAACCGAAAGGGTTGCCGTATTGTTATCCAAACCAGGAGGTCAAGAACTCTCTCTTGCGGCAAGGCGCTTGTCCCGGAAAGGGACTCAGGGCTCGTTTACCATATCACGCACCATTGTAAGAGAGCTTCTGAATCAGAAAAACGCCATTTTAATTTCCGACCCCCAGGCTGATTCCCGATTTGCACAACAGAAATCAATCGTAGGCTCAGGAATAAGGTCGGCCATGGCAGTTCCCCTGTTTGATGAGGGAAAAGTCCTGGGGATTTTGTATGCCGACACGACCAATCCCCAGCACCGTTTCACTGAGGATTTCTTAAGAATAACAGCTACCTTTGGAAACATTCTCGCCGCCAAGATTACCAATCACAATCTTTTGAAAGAACGACAGGCAAAAGAAGTTCTGGAGGCTGAATTGAAGGTCGCCTCCCACATTCAAAATCAGCTTTTGCCCTCAAAGCTTTGTGACATTGAAGGGTATAGTTTGAGCGCATTTCAGGCTCAATGCAAAATGGTTGGAGGAGACCTCTACGATGTAGCTGAACTTAAAGATGGACGAATACTTTTCTTATTAGCGGACGTTTCAGGCAAGGGAATGGGTGCGGCTCTTTTGATGTCAAATATTTTGGCATCTTTCCGCATCCTGTATGGTGCCGAGGATTTCAATCTCCTGGATGCCACCTGTCAGGTTTCCAAACAGCTTCTTCAGTTCAGCCGTTCGGGGGATTTCGCCACTTTGTTCGTTTGTCACCTTTACCCTAAAACCAACACTCTCCGATATATCAACGCCGGTCACAATCCTCCCATGATGGTAAGGAGTGATGGCAAGGTGGAATGTCTTCAGCCATCCGGCATTCCGATCGGAGCATTTGACATCTCTAACTGGAAAGAGGAAACTCTTGAGTTTGGAATGGGGGATTTTCTTTTCATGTTCACTGACGGAGTCTCCGAGGCGGCTAACATCAAAGGGGAAATGTATGAAGAAGACAGGTTAAAACGATTTCTTCTAAATTCCCGAAAGCAGTCTCCAGAAGAATTAACCGAATCAGTACTGGATGAAATCAATGCTTTCGCGGGGGGCGCTCCCCAAAGTGACGATATCACCATGATGATTCTACGCAGAGAGCGCTGAGAAATAAACTTCTTGATTTTTCAAAAAAATTCCCCCATTTTAATGTAGATAAATTAGGTATTGTTAAGCTTTTCTCGATGTCTAAATGGAGAAGTTTTTATGGCTTCTGAACCTGAAGAAAATGAGTTGGACAAGACCCGGTCGTTCAAGGTGATCACCCACGGGATGGAAATATCCCATTATAAGATCGAAAAGAAGATCGGTGCCGGTGGTATGGGAGAAGTATTTCTTGCCCAGGACACGAAACTTCACCGTAACGTAGCCCTCAAGTTTCTGCCCCCTGAATGTACCTCTGATCCGGAGGTAAAAGCCAGATTCACCCGAGAAGCACAGGCCGCGGCGGCTCTTAATCATCCCAATATAATCACGGTGTATGAGGTGGCAGAGTATCAGAACCGATCCTACATCGCCATGGAATATGTAGAAGGGGAATCGTTAGGGGAAGTGATTGCCGGAAAAGACCTCCGCATCAGCAGAGTTATTGATATTGCCATGCAGATTTGTGAGGGTCTGGCTAAAGCGCATGAAGCAGGAATTGTTCATCGAGACATTAAGCCCCAAAACGTTCTGATAGACAAAGACGGTCGCGCAAGAATAGTGGACTTTGGCTTAGCCAAGCTTAAAGGAGATGCGAAGCTGACCCAGGCTGGTTCGACGCTCGGCACGGTCTCCTACATGTCACCGGAGCAGGCACAGGGCGAGGAGGTAGATCGTCGTTCCGACATCTTTTCTCTGGGGGTGATGCTTTATGAGATGATCACCGGTCAGCTTCCCTTCCAGGGAGAGCATCAGGCCGCCATACTTAATTCCATAATAACCGAGCAACAGCAACTCTTGGCCCGGTATAACAATAAGGTTTCGCCGGAGTTAGAGCGGATAGTTGACAAGGCTTTAGCTAAGGACAAGAAGGAAAGATATCAACATGTGGACGATCTATTGGCGGATATGAGACGGGAGCAGAAGATTTCGGAATATGTAAAGACCGGTCGGATTTCTGCACAGATTGTGGCTCCCAAACCCAAGAAAAGGTTACTGTCCTTCTTAGTTCCCGCCTCAATCGTTTTTATCGTTGTCTTACTTCTATTGATCCTCAAACCTTTCAAGTTTGAGATAGGTCCGGAAGAGAAGGCAATAGCTGAAGAAAGCTCTTTAGCCATAATGTATTTTGAAAATGTAGCTGATCCTGACGATAAAGACAGATTTGCCCAGATGATTACCAGCTTGCTGATTACTGATCTCTCTGAATCGCAATATATGCGGGTGGTGAGCCGGCAAAGGCTATATGACATTTTGAAACTTCTGGGCAAAGAAGATTTGAAGGTGATTGATAAAACTGTTGCTTCAGAAGTTGCAAGGAAGGCTGGGGTAAAGTGGATTTTGACCGGAGACATTCTCCAGACAGAACCGAATATGGTTTTGACCTCGGATATATCCGAAGCCGCAACCGGAAAAATCTTGTCTACCCAACGCGTCACCGGAGATACGAGCGAAGATTTGTTCTCAGTGGTTGACAAATTGAGTGCGCAGATAAAAGA
>JAGMFA010000154.1 GCA_023127875.1 Candidatus Zixiibacteriota bacterium | reverse complement strand
TTCAGGATGAACCCTGCCCTATGGAAGGTAAGTAATTACCTCCCATAGGGCGGGAATTCATCCCGCCCTTGAGTGTAGCTTTTTCAAATAGCCCTTTAACCTACGTTTTTTACTTAATCATCTTTTTCACAATCTCCGGCAAGCTATCCAATGCTTTTTTTAACTTGCCCAAATCCTTTCCTCCTCCCTGGGCTAGATGGGGCTTGCCTCCACCGGTTCCACCCACAAGTTTGGTTATCTCCTTGATGATGTCTCCAGCTTTTATATTCTTGGATTTGATCAAATCGTCAGTCACCACAGCCACGAAGGCAATCTTCCCATCCAGGATTCCGGCTATCACCCCTACAGTTGACTTTAACTTTTCCCTTATGGTATCTGCTAGCTCTAAAAGATCATCCCGAGTTTCCGCCTCCACCTGATGGGCAATTACCCTGATTCCATTTACCTCCACACAGCTTTCCACCAGGTTTTCGATCATACTTTTTGCAGACTCCTTGTGAGCCTCTTTTACTTTTTTCTCCAACTGCTTATTGGTCTTGACCAAACTCTCTACTCTTTCTTTGAGATTTTCTTGCGACGCCTTTAGGATAAAAGCCATCTCATCCAAAAGCTCCATCTGTTTGTTTACCAACTGGTATGCGGCTTCCCCGGTGACCGCCTCGATTCTTCGCATGCCTGCCGCAATCCCGCTCTCCGAGACGATTTTGAATAAGCCGATCTCACCGGTAGCACACACATGGGTGCCTCCACAAAGCTCCCTGGAGTATCCCTCCACCTCCACCATACGCACAACGTCTCCATACTTCTCTCCGAACAATGCCATCGCCCCTAATTTTTTTGCCTCTTCTAACGGGACTTCCTTGCACCCGACCGGACTGTTCTCCCAAATCTTTTGGTTAACCAGATATTCCACCTTGCTTAGTTCTGCTTCGTCTAAGACCTTAAAATGGGTGAAGTCAAACCTCAGTCTATCCGGCGCCACCAGAGAACCGGACTGATTCACGTGCTCACCCAGCGTTTCTCTTAAAGCTTTGTGTAAAAGATGAGTGGCAGTATGATTTCTCTTTATGGCGTTTCTTCTCTCGATATCCACCCTTGCTAAAACCTGTTTGTTTATTACATCTTCGATCTTCCCCTTGGTGACTTTTCCCACATGAATTAGGGCATCCCCCTCCTTCTTGGTATCTTCGACCTGAAATTCAAAGTTGTCTGAGTAGATGATACCTGTATCCCCCACCTGTCCACCAGCCTCAGCGTAGAACGGAGTGTTGTCTAAGATTAGCATGTTCTCGTTAGGTGAATAAACCACTTTGGCTTTTCCCTCGTCTTTTTCGTATCCGACAAAATAACACTCTCCAACTTTGTCTAAAATTACTGCTTCCGGGTAAGTGCCCTTAACAGAGGTTCTTGATCTTTCTCTTTGCTTTTCTAAGAGTCTTTCAAAATCACCCACATCTATGGACAATCCCTTTTCCCGTGCCATAACTTGAGTCAGATCCAAAGGAAATCCATAAGTATCGTAAAGTTTGAAAACCTCCTCTCCGGGGATGGTGTTTCTGCCTTCACTTTTAACTTTTTCTGTCACCTTCTCGAACAGCTCCAGCCCCAGGTCTAAGGTCTCCTCAAATCTTTCCTCCTCTGACCTAATCACCAAAGCCACGTGTTCTTTCTTAGCCCCAAGCTCCGGATATATCTTTCCCATCAAATCCACCACCACGCTGGAGAGTTGATAGATGAAAGGCTTATGAAGACCCAAAAGCCTTCCGTGTCGGGTAGCTCGTCTTAAGATTCTTCGCACAACGTAACCTTGTCCTTCATTGGAAGGAATGGCACCATCCGCTATGGCAAAAGAGAGAGCCCGGATATGATCGGCTATCACTCGAAAGGACTCGTCCCAAGGAGTAGTCCCGAGGGGCTCCTGGTGGTCTGAGTCTTTATACGACAGTGAGGACATCTTCTCAATCTGTTTGAACAGGGGACGGAAAAGATCGGTATCGTAGTTAGAATCCAAGTTCTGCATGATAGCGGTCAGCCGTTCGAAACCCATGCCAGTGTCGACCACCTTGGCAGGCAAGTCAGTCAAATTTCCTTTTTCATCCCGATTAAACTGCATAAATACCAGATTCCACACCTCCACGAATCTGCCACAGGGACAGTTAACCCCGCAGTCAGAACGGTCGCATCTGTATTTTTCTCCCTTGTCGTAATGAATCTCTGAAGAGGGACCGCAAGGACCCACCTCGCCCATCTCCCAGAAATTCTCCTTCTCGTCGAATCGTAAGACTCTTCCTTTCTTAATGTCAGTGCACTCATACCACAGTTTTTCCGATTCATCATCATCCCGAAACACGGTAGCCCACAATCTCTCTTTGGAGAGCCCACATACTTCGGTCAGAAACTCCCAACCCCAAATTATCGCATCCTTCTTGAAATAGTCGCCGAAAGACCAGTTTCCCAGCATCTCAAAGAAGGTGTGGTGAGAGGTATCCTTGCCCACCTCCTCTAAATCATTGTGTTTTCCCGAAACCCGGATGCATTTTTGACAGGAAGCTACCCTTTTGTGTTCTGCTTTCTTTTTCCCCAGGATGATATCCTTGAATTGATTCATCCCCGCATTGGCGAAAAGAAGGGTGGGATCATCTTTGGGGATCAGAGATGAACTGGGATAGATCTTATGATCCTTTTGTTCAAAGAACTTTAAGAATTTTTCTCTAATCTGATGACTTTTCATGTTTGCTTTCGTTTTAACCATTCAATTTATTCCCGGATGAGACCGCGTAGCCAAGCCTTAATGGCTTGGCGGCAAGCCGTGAAGGCTTGCCTACGCGAAAGCCACCGGAAACCTCAGGATCTTTGTTGATTGTTCATCTTTCTTTCAGGATGAATCCCTCGGAAGAAGTCCCTCCAGCCATCCTATCTTTACGTTTTTTCTTTCGTCGAACTTGGGCACGTAGGGCTTAATATCCAGAAGGGGTGTTTTGTCAAAGACGTCGATTTCTCCAATTTTCAGGATATTCCCCTTTTTCTCAAGAAGTCTTACCACCGATACTCCCAGATGGTTGGGTCGGTGTGGCGACCTGATGGCAAAGATGCCGTGAAGTTTATCTTCCAAGAAAGGCTTACCCAGAAGAGAGTAGTCCTTTGACTTGTGAAAGAAATAGACGATCAAAAGATGCGAAAATCCCTCCACATCAGTTAATCCCTCTGCATATTTCTCAAAAATCTCAATGGTTCCCACCCCCTCGGACCTGAAGACTCCCTGTATGGGTATATCTTCCTTCTTCTGATAAGGAGAATGAATTATTCCAATCGGTTCTAAGGTTATCTGCATATCATTTTATCTAATTCGTCATTCCGCAGAGGTGCTAAGTTCGTCTTTGCAATATTCTTTAATTTTGATCTTCAGAGGTAGAAGGGGAGATTAAGGGTTCCATGGTATTCTTCGCAATCTCATAAGAAAATCCTCTCCTTAAAAGCAGACTCAACATCCGCCTCCTTGCCACCTTTGGCTCTAAGCTTTTGTATCTTTTCTTGATTTTTTCCAAAAGTTCTGAGGCTGATTTATCCTCGTCCTGACATAACTCTTCCGTTACCTGGTTTATTATATCTTTTTTTATCCCTTTCTTCCAGAGCTCTTGCCTAAGCAGTTTCTTACCTCGGGGTTTGTAAGCCAACCTCTCTTTCACCCAAGCCGTGGCAAATTCCGAGTCATTAATTAAATCGTAATCCTTTAGCTTGGCAATTGTGCTTTTTATGGTTCTCTCATCGAGGCCCTTCTTTTTGAGCTTGTCCTTTATCTCTTTTTCTGTTCGGCGACGAAAGGAAAGAAATCTTAAGGCAACTTCCTTAGCTTCATTTTCACTTTTCTGGATTAAGATATTTTTGATCTTCTGTTCGGTCAAACCCTCCCCTTTTTCCAGACCCAGCCGGGATACCACCTCCTCATCCACTCCAAAGGCGAATTTACCATCAATGAAAACCGATCGCCTGCGGGGATTTTTCTTTTGTGGTTCGATTCTGGTGATGTTTTTTTGCTTCGTCATGTCCTTTTGCGATTTTTATGTGCGAAAGCCCTTCGAGCATTTTGGATCCATCTCTGAAAAGGCTACCTTGTCAACTGTTTCTCTCTCGCGTAGCGGAGCCTTCACGGCTCCGCCCGGACGGGCGTGCGGACGCTCCCGTCTGGGGTCAACCGACTGCACAGAGGCATAAAGCCTCTGCTACGCATTTTTATATTGTCTGTAGGTCGGATATGTTTCGCCTTTGGCGGGACTATCCGACAATCTCTATTGCTGTCCGAAAACTCTGTGAACATTTCGGACGCCCTTGGTTATTTTTTGACTGGCTCTTTTTCTTCTTCCTTCTGTTTCTCCTTTATCAGTCCTAATTTCTCTCTGAGAGTTCGCTCGATCTCCTCAGCCATGTCCGGGTTTTCCTCCAAGAATTTTGCGGCATTGTCTCTACCCTGTCCTAACCTTTCATTCTTGTAGGAGAACCAGGTGCCGCTTTTATCTACCACATCCTGCGCCACGCCCAGGTCGATCAGCTCTCCGAGCCTGTAGATCCCCCATCCATAGATTATATCAAACTCTGCGTTTTTGAAGGGTGGAGCCACCTTGTTTTTCATCACCCTTACCCGGGTGCGTGATCCCAAAATCCTATCTCCCACTTTGATGGAGGATATTCGTCTTATATCCAGTCTCACCGAGGAGTAGAACTTAAGAGCGGTGCCACCCGGGGTGGTCTCCGGATTGCCAAACATCACTCCGATCCTCATCCTGATCTGATTGATGAAGACCAAACAGGTTTTGGATTTGCTGATGGCGCCGGCAAGTTTTCTCATGGCTTGAGACATGAGCCTGGC
>JAGMFA010000153.1 GCA_023127875.1 Candidatus Zixiibacteriota bacterium | reverse complement strand
ACCTCTCTGGCTCCGGCATTTTCAGCCGAATCGCGCACCGCCCTTTTCTCCACCTCGGTTATTCCGGAGGGGACGGAGATCACGATCCGTGGTTTCATCAAATACCGGCGCCTCACCACCTGACGAATAAAGTCGGAAAGAAGTTTTTCGGTTATCTCAAAATCAGCGATCACGCCATCCTTCAAGGGTCTTATAGCCATTATCTCTCCCGGGGTCCTTCCCACCATCTCCTTAGCTTCGGCCCCCACCGCAACCACCTTTTTAGAAGATACCTCAATCGCCACCACCGAAGGTTCATTTAACACTATACCTTGACCCCGTAAGAAGACCAAAGTGTTTGCCGTCCCCAGGTCTATGCCGATGTCGTTTGAGATTAAATCAAGAAAGCCCATTGCTCCTCCAGTCTCAAAATCCTGCATAAAATCAAATTCAAAATGAAAACCTCAAAGCCGATTTTTGGAATCTGGTTCTTTTGATTTTGAAGTTTAATTGCTATCAAAAAATCCTTTGCTTTTTTGAAGTTTTTCTCTTCAGTTTTGTCATCATGTAGTTTCAGATGGTTGATTCATTAATTCTGCAGTTATTGTTTGAGTTGCGTAGCCAAGCCTTTATGGCTTGGTATGAACCAAGATGGTTCATACCTTGCCTACGTGGAATTATGAAAAAATGCAAAACTTTGTTGGCATTTCTAATGTTATGTTTATTCCTCAAAAATGCTACTCTTCAGTCCCCCGCATCCTCTCCCAGATAGATATATCTATTTATAAGGTGAACCCAATCGCTCCATCTTCTCCCTTTAACTTTTTGCGTTTTTATGATATGGCTGAAGGCATCCACCTTGGCATCCATCTCATCCGCATAATGCAGGATGACGGCTTCGATGGTCTGGGGCACCACTGGCGAGGCAAACTCCAACTGCCCCTGATGGGAAAGTATCAGATGTTTAAGCTGAAGAGCCAGATCAGAAGGAAAGCTCTCAATTGCTCCAATCTTTTTGTCGATCAACTCATCCCCGGAAACTATATGCCCCACCAGTCTCCCCTCATCCGTATAGTCGAAAAATCCTTTAGCAGAGTATGCACTTATCTTTCCTATATCGTGAACCAATGCACCGGTGATCAACAGATCCCGATTTACCAATTCATACATGCTTGCCGCCTTTTCACATATTTGGACCACCTTCAAAGTATGAGCCATGAGTCCACCTACATAGGCATGATGCCAGAGCTTGCCACCCGGAGCTTTCTTAAGTTTGTCCATCAGAGTAGATTCCTTCAGCAAAAGCTCCAGAAGCTTTCTTAAGTGTGGGTTTTGGATGGTAGAGACAGTTTTTTTAAACTCTTGATAAAGAGAATCTAAATCTTTCTCTGAGGTGGGCAAAAAATCAGAAAGATCGATCTCCTCCTCTCTTGTCTTTCTTAATTTCTCTACCTTGAGTTGCGGGATCTCTTTATAGGTGGTTACCCATCCCTTAATCTTCACGATCTCACCGGTCTGAGCTTGGTCATAGATCTGCTCCGGGTTGTCCCAAACCACCCCCTCTATCCTTCCGGTTCTGTCTCCCAACTCCAGCTTCAGAAACTTTTCACCATCAGATTTTTCCTTGATGTCTTTTTTACGGAGCACAAAGAATTCGGTCACCTCATTGCCCGGCTTTAGATCTTTTACAAATAGAGTTTTCATTTTCTATGCAGACTTTAGACTCTTTCTCAAACTTCTCAGAAATTTAAGAGTTAATAATATAGAGCATTCGGTCGATCAAAGTCAAGGATAAAAATCCTTGTGCAAGCGGAAGGGCAAACTTATATTCCTCTTCGGGGAAAGAACATGAAGATATTGTACCGATACATCTTCAGAGAACACGTCGGGCCATTCTTTTTTGGGCTTTCCGTGCTCATGTTTATCCTGGTGATGGACTTCATCTTAGAGGTTTTAAATATGATCATCGGCAAGGGCTTGAATGCTTTCATCATCCTGCAGGTGTTCGTGCTGAACTTAGCCTGGATGTTAGCCCTGGCTGTTCCCATGGCGGTTTTGGTCTCTACCCTGATGGCTTTTGGAAGGCTTTCACAGGATAACGAGATAACCGCACTCAAAGCCAGCGGAATCAGTCTCTATCGGCTGATTTTGCCTGCTTTGATCGCTTCGATTCTCGTATCTGTTGGCATGATCTTTTTCAATGATCGGGTTTTGCCCGAACTCAATCATAAAGCCCGTCTTCTGATGACGGATATTCACCAGAAACGCCCCACCTGGAATCTGAAAGAGAATGTGTTCATCGACGAAATTCCCGGATACCACATCCTGATAAAAAAGGTAGACCCGCATTCCTCTGACGTGCGTGGGGTGACCATATATGACCTTAAGAACCGACACATCCCCCGCACCATCATAGCGGAGAAAGGATTAGTGGAATTTACTCCGGATGGAAATACCTTGGTTTTCAAGCTTTTCAACGGTGAAATTCACGAAACTGATGAAAAGGAGCCTCAACGGTATCGTCGAGTAACCTTCGACAAACAGACGATCTACATTCATGATGTGGGAAGCAAACTTATTCGCTCCCAGTCGGATTACCGAACCGACCGGGAAAAAACCTCAGATCAGATGCTTGGTGAGATCAAAAAGATGGAGGAAAACGTGACTGCCGCACAGGAAAAGATCGCCATAACAGCAAATTTAGCCTGGGATAAAGTGTCCGCGGTATCCATAGGAAAGACAGGAACGCACTCCCAGGATTTTCCCTCAGTAGAAAAAAAAGCTATCTTGGAAAACTTGATAAAAGAGAACCGGAACATCCTCAATCAGATCTTAAGTGAAAAGCAAAACATCAAAAACAAAAGAAGGTACATAAACAGCCTGATGGTGGAGGTACACAAAAAGTTCTCCCTGGCAGTGGCCTGTGTGGTATTCATACTGGTAGGAGCACCATTGGGCATAATGGCGAAAAAAGGAGGGATGGCGGTGGGGCTGGGCTTGAGTTTGGGATTTTTCGTTCTATACTGGGCATTTCTCATTGGTGGTGAAGAGCTGGCAGACAGACAGCTCATTCCCGCCTTCTGGGCTATGTGGTCAGCCAATATCCTGATCGGAGGGGCGGGAATCTATATTTTAGTGAAATCCGCCAAAGAAACCAAATTCATCTCCTGGGAATGGACCGAGAAATTTGTGCCCAAAAGATATAGGGTCAAGGGACAAGGAGCAAGGGACAAGAAAAGCATGGAGGGTGGTTAATCTGTAGGTGAATATATCAAAAAGGGGTTAGCGGTGGACTGCGGACAGCGGACTGTGGACAAATAACATGCAAATATTAGATAGATATCTGATTCGACAATTTTGTTTTGTTCTGATCTTCAGCCTGATAGCTTTCTGGGTTGTTTTTCTGGTGGTGGATCTGGTGGAGCATCTGGACAAATTAATCGATAAACATGCCACTTTTTTTGTGGTAGTCAAATATTACTTTTATTATACCCCCTACATTCTGGTTCTCTCCCTTCCTGTGGCCATGCTTCTTTCCTGCCTTTTCTCCTTAGGACAATTAGCCAAACATAATGAGCTTACCGCCATGAAATCAGCCGGCATCAGCCTGTATCGTATCCTACTTCCCATATTTGTCTTATCTTTTGTGATAAGCCTTTTTGTCATCGGCTTTGGAGAATCGGTAGTTCCTTTCACCTATCAGAAGATGAGGGAGGTCAAAAAAGTTGAGATTGAAAAAGGAAGAAGGGAGAGAAACATAATACTTAACAATGTATTCGTTCAAGGGGAGGACGGAAGGATATTTCATTTAGCCAGCTATGACACCAAGGAGAAAATCGGATCAAATGTTTTGGTGCAAAGATTTGAGGAGAACCGGCTCAAAGAAGAGATACGAGCAAAAAAAGTAAGATGGGAAAACAACGGTTGGCTTTTTGAGGACGGGGTGGAGAGAATCTTTTCCGATTCTTTAGCGGAGCTTGAACCTTCTGAAGACTTGGGCAAGGCAAGGCTCGATTCGTTTACCTCGAATCCTGCAGAAGAATATCAAGCTTTCGATATGCTCTTTCGGATGGACTTGAAAATAGAACCCAAAGCCCTGGCCAAAAGACAAAAGAAACCGGACGAGATGGGATATTTTGAACTTGCCGATTACGTGAAGATCAAAAAGAGAAGTAGTCAGGTGGTGGCAAAGGAGTCCACCGATCTGCATTTGAAGATAGCCTTCCCCTTTGTGAACTTCATCATAGTGCTGTTTGGCGCTCCGCTGGCGGCAAACCCCAAAAGATCAGGCTTAGCCATCGGATTTGCCGTCAGTTTGTTTATCAGCTTTGTTTATTACACCTTAATCCGGATGGGACAATCTTTCGGCTACTCAGAAAAACTCCCCCCACTTCTTGCCGCCTGGGCGGCTAACGTCCTTTTTGTCATCCTGGGAACAATCCTTCTGGTGAAAGCCAAAAAATAAAGTTTATCTTCAGTCCAGTTCCCACAAAAAGAGGGTATCTTAAAGATCTTGCTTTTTTCGCCCCTTTTCGCGTAGGCAAGCTTTCACAGCTTGCCAGCCAAGGCATAAAGCCTTGGCTTTGCTTCCCGTTGGTGTTCTTCACCAACGGGAAATCAACGGCGGGTGAAGAACACCCGCCTTGAGCAAAGGTTAGAAGTTTTTGAAAAATATGCGAAGCATTCTTTGAATATTCGTATGAATGCATACGCATCTTCTCTCTTGGGTGTTGCCTAATTTTTTCTTTACTGATCTTCGTATAAGTAATGGAAGAATTTTTCAGCGACCACAATCTCCTCTTTTTTTCCAATCCCCCTCAATCCCCCTTTTATAAAGGGGGACAAAGGGGGATTAAAGGAGGAAAGAAAGATTTTCCATTGCTTACGCGTAACTCAATAATACCCAAATCCTCCGTTAAGAAAATTA
>JAGMFA010000152.1 GCA_023127875.1 Candidatus Zixiibacteriota bacterium | reverse complement strand
CAAATGACCATAGGAAGTCAACTGATCTCAAGATCCTGCGGACCTGCGGCTACCCGATGTTTTCCGTTTGCCCTGGTAAAGCCCAAGACTGATGTTCATTTGCTCTGGGGAAGATCCCCTGGTGCCCGATATCTTTCCTTTCTCACCTGCTCTATCTCGGAAACCATCTCCTCTGGCTTGAATATCCTCTTTTTAACCAGAAGGCGCACTAAAGCCTCTTGAGCCAAGTTATTGGAAAGGCATAGCTCGTCGAAGGTCACTTCTTTCTCTTTGTCACCTATTATTACTCTCAGAGCAACCCTTCTGTCTTTTTCCTCAGTCAACTCACTTCCCCTTGTTTGGTGCCGAATGCGACCGTTATCATTAGTATAACCTAAATCTTTTGATTTTTCAACAATTTTTCACCTCAATCTTCTCACCTGCCCATTTTCTGACTTATAGATGGGAACATAAATATTCTCTCCCTCTGGATCAAAACGAATCTCTCCCGCGGCTCCTTTAAAATCCAAAGTTCTCAAAAGAGCATCTTTTATCTTTTCCGGCGAGGCGACGTTTTCAAGAACTGAAAGCAAAAGTACCATCGAGTCGTAACCCAGCATACTCACTCGATCGGGATTCTTATCATACTGATCATGGTAAAGTTTTAAGAGACATCTCCATAGGAGATTATTATTTTGTGGAAATGTATCTGAGGTGAAGATTACCTCCCGATCGATATTTTGAGCAAACTCCAGCACCTGTTGATTCCCGCAACCCTCGGTTCCGATGATGGTGGAGTAGATATTCAAATTGGCCACGTGGGAAAGGATGTCGTACATCTGGTTTTGATCTGCTGAGATGAAGAATCCATCCACCCAAACCGGTATCTGGTCGAAAAACGAACCCTCGTCTTCTTGAAGCGCGGCTGAGGGAAATCCTAAAAGCACGTTTTTTATCCTTGTCAGGTATGGTGAAAAATCTTGGGTACCTGTTGGATAAAGTTCTACAGCCAGTATTTTGCCTCCCAGCTGTCCAACGGTTTCTTTGAAGGCTAAAGCCTCCGACTCTGCCTGTTCCTTCTCCGGTATCAGTATAACAAATTCCTGAAGGTTTTGATCCCGTATAGCAAATTCTGCCAGATTTTTCTCTTTGCTCTGGGGTGAGGGGGAAAGCTGAAACACAAAATCTCCCAAGGAGGCCAAACCTTCTTTAGATGCGGTAGGAGTAATCAAAGGAATCTCCGAATACTCTGCCACTGCCGCCGCTCCCACCACCGATTCACTTCTCAGGGGTCCGATCACAGAAACTACATTATCTTCCTCTATCAGTTCCCGACAAAGCTGGACAGCTTTCACAAAATCCCCCTTGGTATCTTTCACCTCCAATTCCACCCTTCTCCTTTGGGTGGAGGGATAAGAGGACAAAGCCAGCTTGATTCCGTTCAATAAGCTGGTTCCATAAAGGGAAAAGTCTCCGGTTAAAGGAACTAACACCCCTACCTTGACGGTTTTGGTAAGCGAGGAGGGTTCCTGCAGAAGAAGATAAACTTCCTTAATATCTTCTCCATGAGGGAAATTATCCCGGTAGTAGCCTAACGCCTTAAAGGCTTCAGCATAATTCTTTCTCTCTAAGTTCCGTTTTCCTAACCAGAAAAAAATGGGGGGAGCAAGCTCTTTGTCTTTATTTGTCCTGGAAAGCTCCTCCAGCTCCCTTGGGGAAAGCCATTTTTCCAACAAAGGCACAAGCGATCTTCGGGACAAAACCCTCAACTGTTCAGTTCTTGCCAATTCATAAGCATAGACGAAATTCTGAGCTGATTCGAATGTTTTTCCCTGAAGATAGGCTATATTCCCCAGCATAAAATAACAGGTGGGGATGAAACTGCTTTGGGGGAATTGATGGATGAAGCTTTTGAATTTCTTCCCGGCGGAGGAGTAGTCTTTCAAATGATATTCACATTTAGCTATCATGAACTGAAAGTAGGAAAACCGGGGGTTGGTGGGAAAAGACATAGATAAACTAAAAAAATTATCTTCCGCCTTGGAGTAATCCTTTTCAGAATAGCTTTTTTCTGCCTCCCTTAATTTCTCCTCCAATTGACCTGGATTTATTGTTTGAGACCAACTCGCCGAATTAGCCGGAAGGGATATCACCACAAGCCAACTTAACAACAAAAAGAGCTTCCTTTTCGTCATATCATCACAACCGGCCTAACTTGACCCTTGACCCCTGCACCCTGACCCTTAGGGGCAGGGGTCAGGGGACAAGTTCACAAGGAGTATTTCCCGAAGTCCTCCGGATTGATTCTCTTCAACCTCTCCTTCAAAGTTTCCGGGTCACTTAAATCCATCCCTTCCTTATCTGGTCTCTTCAACTGGAACAGCTCTTCAGCCACGTAAAGGGGCACCTTGGTTTTAAGCGCTAAAGCTATGGAATCGGAGGGTCGGGCGTCGATCTTTAAAATCGAGCCGTCCATCTCAACGTAGATTTTGGCATAGAAGGTCTGTTCCTTCAGCTCTGTGACCTCAACCTTTTGAACCTTCCCACCCATGGTGGCGATCACCGATTTCAACAGGTCATGAGTCAAAGGTCTCCGAGAGGTAACCCCGGATAGCTCCATGGCGATGGCTAAAGCTTCATAATGTCCGATCCAGATGGGAAGCAGTCGATCCGAATCTGAGGTGGACAGAATCACCACCGGTGAGTTGGTGGTCATGTCAAGTGCCAGCCCGTTCACCTTTGCCTCGATCATGTTCATTTTTCCCCCGGATTTAGACTATTCTAAACTGTTTACAGTATACAGTTCACTGTTTACTGTTTTCCGGCTTAAGTTTGCTGTTTTTTCACCACCCATACTTTCAGTGAAGCCACCACATCGCCGGAGATTTTGACAGGAACGGTATAGACGCCCAGCGCTTTTATGGGCACCTCCAACACGATCTTGTGTCGAGCGATGTCGAATCCTTTTTCTAAAAGAAGCTCGGCGATGGTCTGAGAGGTGACCGATCCGAAAACCCGATCTTCCTCTCCCACCATAACCTCCGCGGTGCAGGAGATCTTCTCCAGTTGAATCTTCAGTCTCTCTTGGTGCCTTTTCTTTTTTAGATCCTTGATCTCTTTCTGTTTAGTTACCTCCCCGATGGACCTTAAGTTTCCCTTGGTGGCGGGGATGGCTAAATTTCGAGGGAAAAGATAGTTTCGTCCAAAGCCATCCTTTACCTCCACCACCTGGCCGCATTTACCTAACTTCTCCACGTCATCCTTTAAGATCACCTTCATAGCTTCCTCCTCCAATAATGAAGAATGCCGGATGACGAATGACGAATAAAGTCATCATCAATCATTCGTCATCCGTCATCAATCATCTGTAGATTTCGCCGGTGAAAGGAAGTAGGGCTAAGTGTCTGGCTCTTTTGATGGCTAAAGTTAGCCTTCTTTGATGCCAGGCACAATTCCCAGAGATGCGCCGGGGCACGATCTTCCCTCGATCAGTGATAAATTTTCTTAAAAACTTTTCGTCCTTATAATCGATCACATCCACTCTGTTCTCACAGAAACGGCAGGTTTTCTTTTTCCTTCGTTCGAACTCACTCAGCATAAATTCATACTCCAGGTTTTTGATTCTATATTTTTACCATGATCCTTCCAGTCCGCTTAAATTTCCCCCTTGGCTTTGATTGAAAAAACTACGCTCCTCACTTGAGGAAACAACAAATCCGCAGGTGTAGCCGTACGGGCATATCCGTAGGATCCAAATTCGGACCGCAGGATCAAAAGATCAGTTTTATCTGAAAACTTATTCAGGAGAAGTAACCTCTTCCTTCTGATCCTCCTCTTTCTCCTTTGCTTTGAGTCGTTCGGGCTCCTCTTCCGATACCACAGTTAAATATCTCAAACAGAACTCGTTCAACTTATATATCCTTTCCAGCTCTGTGGGGATATTCCCATCTCCTTCAAAGTAGATCAAAGTATAATATCCCTGCAATTTCTTTTTGATGGGATAGGTGAACTTTTTCGTTCCCCATTTTTCGATCTTTATTATCCTCCCTTTCTGGTTGATGATTAACCGCTCTACCTTCTCTATCTCCTTCTGAATGGTGCCATCATCTAAAGATGAATCCAACACGAATATGGTTTCGTAAACTCTCAACTTCTCACCTCCAATCACCTCTTCTCGTTTCGCCTTCTTTTATCATCAAAAATATGTTTCCTTTTTTAATCACTCCAAAATATCTGAGCTAAATTTCTCACAACATCAAAGAAAGGCTCAAGCATTGAACCGGCTCATGCTATCTTCTATGCCCCAAATTAATGTATTTTCAATCACAGTGCAAGCTTTTTCGATCATTCCATCCACAGTCTCCTTCTCTTCTTGGTCAAACTCTCTGAGCACGAATTCCTCCACATCCATCCCCTCAGGCGCCTCCCCGATTCCCATCCTCAGCCGGGCAAAATAGATGGAGTTTAAGTGACAGATGATCGATTTCAAACCTTTATGTCCACCGTCGGTTCCCTTCTCTCTGATCCTGATTTTCCCCAGAGGGAGATTTATATCATCACATAGGACTAAAAGATTTTCCTGTTCTAAACCGAAATGATCTAACACGTCCACCACCGCTTCTCCACTTGCATTCATATAGGTAAGAGGCTTGATCAGGAAAAATTCCTTTCCCTTTTCCTTCTCTATTTCACAGAAAAGATAATCTCCTTTCCCTGGTTTAAAGCTGTTGTTATTTTTGTCGGCTAAAGAATCAACCACCCCATACCCTAAATTGTGACGGGTGCCCTTATATCTTTCTCCGGGATTTCCTAAACCGACGATCAGGCTCAACATTCAAAAGTAAAATCTACCCACTATCCGAAAGCATCACACTCTTACGTTCTGTATACGAAGCTTAATAATAGAACGAAATACTTAATTGTCAAGATATTTTTAATGACCGTTTGTCAAGTCCGCAGGACCCATAGGAATTGAGCAGTCTGATCTCGCCTTTAGCGGGAAGATGCAATCCTCATGAACCAATGCCTGTCACGATTCAAAGGGATTTATCCTGAAGGGACTGTAAAAAACTCCATTGGCAGGGCTAAATGCCCTTCAG
>JAGMFA010000151.1 GCA_023127875.1 Candidatus Zixiibacteriota bacterium | reverse complement strand
TACCTATGTCCCCGGTCTGTACACCTTAGAAAGGAGAGGGAACAAAGTCCCCTCCTTCCTAAGGAGGGGATTTAGGGGAGATTAAATAAAAAGATAATGGTTTCTTGTTCGTCATGGATTCATCCTGAACGGACTCACCGTGAACGGACACCTTGTCCGTGACGTTGAGAAAAATGGTAACGGATTCATCCTGATCCCGCCTTTGGCGGGAGAACGGACGAGGCGTCCGTTTCCAATAAAGATGAGAAAATCACAATTCTTTGCCAAAGCTCACAAGTTCCTTTTCATATCTCAAGATCCTGCGGATAATGCAAAGCCCCGCCATATTCCGACAGGGCTTTTTTGCATCCTCAGGATCCATCGGACAGGATTAGATTGTAGACTATAGTCCGCTTCCTTGCATCATCTCCAGGGCTTTGGTGATCAATCTATTCGCCACCTTGGCTTCTGCTAAAGCGGCTTGGAATTTACCCTCGTGGTAGTATTCCCTTGCCTTATTTTGATGGGACAAGCCCTTCTCAAAGGTGCTTTTGACTTCAGGACCTGTGCCGGCGTTTATCTTTTCCTCCACCTTCTCAATCAATCTCTGATTTTGCTGAATGGCATTTTGCACTATCTGCGGGGTAACATCCTCTTCCACCAGCCTCAAAGCTCTTTGAACCAGTTCCCTTGTCCTTTGAGAATTCTTAATGGCTTTTGTGAATCTTTTCTGATTAAACAGATCCCAGGCTTTTTCTTGTAAGCTTTTTGCCTTCTCAAGCAACCGGTTTGCGGTCTGATTATGGCTCCCTTGCACGACAAAGGAAGCTTTCCGGATCAATCTATCAGTTCTTTCCAGTTCTTTTTGAGCCAGCCGATCCAGTCTTTTTTCTTTATTAGCAAGATTCAGGACTTTTTGAGCCATCTCTCTGGCTTTCAGGGTGAGCTTCAATGCCGCCTTTAGCTTGTGCTCTTTGAAGAATTCCTTAGCCTTCTGCTGATTATTGATAGCCATCTCCAAAAGAGAAAAGATCCTTTTGTTCTCTAATTCACTTCCCACCTCTTTTGCTTTGCTTCTTATCTGATCTGTTCTCTCTATGGCTTTTAAGACTAAATTCTCATTTTCCTCATCCCTTTTGGTGAAACCGATGGCCTCATAGGCGCTTTTCCTTGCCATTAACGTGAGTTCAATCGCAAGCTTATATCTTATCATGGAAAAAGCGTCTTTGGCTTTATTCTGAAGGTTTACCGCCATTTCTAAAAGATTTTCTGCCTTGGGATTTCTGCTTTCCGAGACCGCCTCTTTGGCTCGCACAATCACGGCATCGGTCTTCTCCAACTCCCTCCTCACATTCTCCCTTATCTGTGCCTCAGCCGTGTTCACCAAAACCAGGGTTATCCCCGTTACAATTAGAAGAAAGAGAAAAACAAACCTTTTCCCGTCGCTTTTTTCCGATCTGAATCTGAGATTTCTCATCTTCTTCACCTCCTGTTCCACATATCTATAAAACAATAAACGTGCCAGAACAAAGAGGAATCCCGTCGATCTTAATTTAAGGCTAACCTGCTGTTTTTCAAAAGCTTACAAAACCAATAAAAAACATGCGAAACACAAGCAATTCCATTTTTAAAAAAGTGAACCTGAATGTCCAAAAAAACGTGTAAATGGGTACAGTTTGGGTCTTTTGGAGAGTAGGGGCGATTCATGTGGAACATCCCGCCGGAGGCGGGGAATCGCCCCTACGGATTTCATCAGATGCGGATCAACCAGGATGACTTTTCCCTCCGACAAAGAATCACACGTTTAATTTTCAAAACAATCCAACATCCTATTTTTTTCAATCGGATTATCTTTTGTTTTGTTTATTTTTACAATCATACGATATTACTGCAAGTTTTTTGCGTATTTTGTGTCTATTAATTGGACACACTTTTGATTTAAGAATTGTGAGCAATTTTGAACTCTTCGATGATTGATAGGGAATTGATCCAAAAGATTGCGGCGAAAGATCATAGTGCCTTTAAAGCGCTGGTTGATCGTTATCAGGTTCTGGTGATAAATACCTGTTACAATTTACTTGGCAATAGGCAAGATGCCGAGGACGTAGCTCAAGAGGTCTTTTTCCAGGTATACAAATCAGCCAAAAAATTTCGGCTGGAAGCCAAACTCTCCACCTGGCTTTACCGGATTGCGGTGAATCGTTCCCTAAATTTCGTGCGTGACAACAAGCGATCCCGATGGCTAAAAAGTCTCACTTCGCTATTAGAAGATGACCGCGAACAAGTAACTGAACTACCAGCTTCAGATTCAGATAGGCCGGATATGGCACTGGAAAAGAAGGAACGAAATGTGAAAATACAAAAGGCGATTGACTCTTTGTCCGAGAGGCAACGAACAGCATTTGTGCTTCATAAATATGAAGGATTGTCCTATGGGGAAATAGCCGAAATCATGCAGCATTCCCTTTCGTCAGTAGAGTCACTTATTCACCGGGCAAAATCAAACCTGCAGAAAAAATTGATTCATTACCTGAAAGAAAAGTAAGTTTGAACCACAAGTTCTAGCAAAAAAGGGTGTCAAAGGATTAGAAAGTCGAGTATGAAGAAATGAATCATCTAAGAAAGAAAGGCGAGGAGACGCAATGAATCTGAAACATCTTTTTCCCCTTATATTCTGTTTAGCCGTTCTAAACAGCAGTTCTTTAGCCCAAGAGCCCTTGACCCTCCAGGCTTGCCTTTCTTTAGCGAAGGAGAATAACCCCAAACTGATTCAGAGGAAAACAACAATAGAACAGGCCCAAGTAGGTGTGACTTCCGCTTATTCATCGTATTATCCGAGCGTAAATCTCTCCAGTTCATATAGAAACAATGAAAGCCCTTCGGGGGGAAGGAGCGGAAGCTATTCTTCAAGCTTCGGGCTTAGCCTTCCCTTATACCAGGGAGGGAACATCCGCGCCGGCGTAAAGATTGCCAGAATCCAAGTACAGATGGCTGAAGAGAATTATCGTCAGGGAGAGGATGAGGTAATTCTCTCAGTAAAGGAGGCTTTTTTTAAAATTCTCCTGAAGCGGGAACAGATAGCACTTGCAGAGGACATCCTTAAAAGACGGAAAGAAGACCTGGTGCTCATCAAATTGAAATACGACGCAGGCAGAGAGAGCTCTCCCGCAGTGAAAGAAGCTGAGGCCAATCTATTACAGGCAGAATATGACAAGAAGCAGGCGGAAGAGGAATTGATCCTTGCCCAAATCGAACTTAATCTACTTCTCGGCAGACCCAGAAGGGCAGAAGTATCCATAAAGTATGAACATGAGGATATAAGGTTTCCATCTCTTGACAGGCTAATTGAAGAGGCGAAAACTCAAAGACCAGACATTCGCTCCCAGAGGGCTAACACGGAGGTGCTGGAAGCTCAGGTTACTCAGGCTAAGAGCAACTATTTCCCCAAGATTTCCCTATCATCTTCATACGGAATGGGGGGTAGCGAGTTCTTAGACCAGGAAGGAGATTGGAGTGCAGGAATAAGCTTCTCCTTACCTATCTTTAAGGGTTTCTCGACCAAGGCCAAGGTCCAAGAGAGCACTCTGTCACTTAAGGAGCAGGATGTAAGGATTCAGGAACTGGAACAGCAGATAGAGGAGGAGATTGAGCAGGCTTATTCAAAATGGGGACTTGCAGAAAAGGTGATTGAGGTGAATGATAAAACTCTGCAGGCGACCCGTGAGATGTACCAACTGACAAAGCTTCAATATGAGCAGGGACTGACATCCTATTTTTTCCTGCAACAAAAGGAAAGCGATCTCACCCGTGCGGAAAATAACTATGTTAGTGCCCTATATAATCTGCGCGTATACAGCGCCAGGTTACAAAAGGCATGGGGAGGGAGTAGCTGATGAAAAAGTTATTAGTGGGAATCGTATTTGTGGCGATCGTTGTGGCTGGATACCTCTATTGGCAAAAAAGAAACGGTGATAACCCAGGTCAAGTAAGCTATGAGACAGTCAGAGTAGAACGGGGGAACATAGAGATTAAAGTCCTTTCTACCGGGACCATTCAGCCATATACCAGAGTGGAGGTCAGCTCATCTGTCAGCGGAAGAATAGATAGGGTTGAAGTTGAGGAGGGAGATATAGTCAAAGAAGGTGACATCCTGGCCTGGATCTCCAGCGAGGACAGAATCGCACTTCTGGATGCGGCGCGTTCAGCTCTGGAATCCGCACAAAAGACAAATGATCCGGAGGCTATAAAAGAGGCACAGATGGCTTATGAAATTGCAAACAAAGCTTACAAACCGGTGCCTCTCACTAACTCAATAGCTGGTGAAGTAATAAATCGCTCCTGTGAGCCGGGGCAAAATGTTTCCACCCAGAGTATCCTCTTCGTGATTTCTGATAGACTTGTGGCAAAGGTGGAAGTGGATGAGGCAGATATCGGCAAGATAAAACTGGGGCAGGAGACCTGGATTGTGCTCGATGCTTTTCCGGATGAGCGGCTGAAAGGAAAGGTGACCAAGATTTCCCGTGAGGGCAGACTGGTCTCGGACGTGGTGATCTACGATGTGATGGTGGATCCTCTAAAAGTGCCGCGCCACTGGGCATCGGGAATGACAGCCAACGTGGAGTTCATGGTAGAGAAGAAGGACAGTATACTTCTGATTCCCAAGAGCACTGTAACGGAAATGAAAGGCGAGAACTTCGTTATGGTGTTGGAAGATCAGCCAACACCCCGGAGGATCGAAACCGGCATCACTGATGGAAGGGTGCTTGAGGTAACCAAGGGATTGAAGGAAGGAGATACGGTAATCCTGGGTGGGATAGAAAACAACTCACCGCAAGGAGATCCTGGCCGGGACCTAAGGCGGATGATGAGGGGAATAAGATGATAGAGTTAAAAAACGTCAACAAAACTTACAGGATGGGGGATATAAAGGTCCCAGCCTTGAAAAACACCTCGCTTAAAATAGAAGATGGTGAGTTTATCGCTATTATGGGTCCTTCGGGTTCGGGCAAATCTACCCTTCTCAATATCTTGGGATGCCTGGATATTTCCACCAGTGGTCAGTATCTATTTGATGGCGTTAATGTAAGTGAATTCTCTGATTC
>JAGMFA010000150.1 GCA_023127875.1 Candidatus Zixiibacteriota bacterium | reverse complement strand
AAAGGGGTTTTTCAACAGTCCCTTCAGGTTGCGATCTGAACGCAGGCTGAAGCTCATTTGAGTCAACTGACCTGCGGCTACCAACTCCTACAAAAATTTTTGACCACACAGATTTCACATTTTCCTTTACGACAAAAATCCTTACCCAATCTTAAAAGAGCGGTCTCAAAATCGATGAAAGTCTTTCCTTTCACTATATTTTTTTGCCAAACTGATTTCAGTTCATTCAAAATCTGTTTTACAGATTTTGTCTGTGAACAAAGCTTTAGATTTTTTGCCGCCAGGATGACCAGTTCCCCGGGATATGGACCAGCCTTTTCCCATATTTCCCGCAGTTCCCTCAAGAAGATGTTTACGGTCACATCTCCAATTCCCTTGCCCAGATTTTTCAATCTTTTCTCCAGATCAAAAGAATCTTTTGCCTCATTGTGAAGCTGGTTCAAATCCCCCTTGTATTGTTTTTGCAATGTTTCCATTATCTCCAAAAGTTTGGTAGCGGTTTTGAAATCATATCGGACATAACCCCCATCATCTAATATCCTCACCAGGCCATCCCACCCGGTATCCAGGATTTTTTGGCAAGATAAGACTTCTTCCTCTTCGAATTGTTTGTATGTTTTAACCACAATGCTTTCTGATATTCTGGCTCCAAACAAAATGGACGCCAGAAACCATTTGAAAATCTCCGTCGAGTTAGCTCTAGAGAGACCGATCCCTAAAGAAGTAGAAAATCTCTCTCCCAGATTTTGAACCAGTTTTGTTATCAGTTTGCTTTTACTCATGATCCTATTTGATAGCCCCGCTCTACCTGAGAAAATATAGCTAACTTATTCAGGAAAGCAAAAAAAAATTGGTCAACGGATTAAACGGATTAGGAAGTGGTGCTACCAGATCGGACAGGGGTTGTACCCCTGTCCGTAGAACAGGGGGCGGGGGTGTAACCCCCACCCCAACAGGAGACGCCCACCCGTCCGGGTGGACGGATTAAGCAGGTGGTATTTGATTTGCTGAGGTGAAAAAATAAGCTCCGCCTGAGGGGTTGAAGCAGGCGGAGCTTGATGCAGAAAGACAATCTAAAGGGGCAACCAACATAATTGAGTCTATACAAAAAATGTGCCAGAGATAATTCAACTCACGTGTTGTGATACACTTGCCCCAACCGGTTGTATAAGAAGGGATTAAAGCAACAGGGCTTATCTGTCCGGAAAAAATAAGCTACCACTATCGCAGTAAGTTGCGACAGAATTTTGACCAACTGAATGACTTTTGCCTTATTTTTGTATAAAGCAAGGTGTTGCTGACAGACAGCGCAATGTTGGAATAAACGCAGGTTGCTGCGCTTTGGGAAAGAACCTTGCTGACTAAGATGTTCCATCTTAGCGGACTTGATACAACCACAGAGAGATAACCCACACGAACCTCTGAGTTAGAGATTCGGACGGGTCTCTGACAAGTGAGTGCTCTCCTTGTTGGGACGGGGGTTAAAGGAGCTGTTGAAAAACCCTTTCGACAGGGCTAAATGCCCTTCAGGGTGAATCCCTTCAGGGTGAACCCTGCCCTATGGATGATAAGTGATTATCTCCCATAGGGGGACGGGAATTTATCCCGCCCCGGAGTGTAGCTTTTTCAACAGTCCCTTAAATCCCTGCCCCAGCCTTTTGTTAGCAAGCATAGATAATCATGGACAGCAAGGTGGTGGGCCATTTTTGAATAGGTAATTGATCAGATAGACCACGTCACCCAGGTCAACCACCGTGTCACAATTGCAATCTCCAGCTTCCAATGGATCAGGAGCAGAACCGCCTTTGAATAAATAATTTATTAGGTAAACCACATCCCCAAGGTCTATTACCCCGTCTCCGTTGCAGTCGCCACGGGTATAGGGCGGGATAGTGGTGGCAACAAGTGCAAAGTCTTGATCAACTTCAGGAGTCTCTACATGACCATCCTGGGCTATATTTGCTGCAATTACTTCAATGGTCCACTGTCCTAACTGGGGGTTCTCAACAAAAACATTCTCCACATTGTTCAGGCTATCTGGAGCACCACCGCTCGCGGACCAGTGTGAGGACTCAAGGCCGTAGTTGCCCCAGTATACAGTGGCATCCGGGGCGGTTACCTTCAGATTCAAATCGTTGACCAAAGCCGGGTCTGCTCCAGGCATGGCTGGTGGATCAGTCCATACCAGAGATATCTTTAAGGGAGACCCTTCCTCAGGGGTGAAAGAATACCCTATGCTTTCGCCTGTCTGCAAAGCGGTTTCCTCGTCGACAATAAAATGCTTACCTGCAATGTCCAACGTCTTCTGTAAATCAGGGAGACCCCATCCCTGCTGATAACGGGTTGCTTGTGCGAATTCATACTGGTAGGCATCCACAATGAGAAGCGCTTTCACTGTGGAAGCGTGAGGGGTGTCCCCACTTGGGTTATTACCAAAGAGATTCTCCTGATACATTTGATACAGGATACCTGCTGCGCCAGCCACAACTGCTGTAGCAGCACTCGTGCCACCGAACATGCCGTCACTGGCCTTTGTAACATAGTTTCCGATTCTATAACCGTCATCCCCTGCAATTCCGTCCCGACTATCAGTCGTATAGATATGTTCATACGGTCCGCAAAGATCTGGTTTAACTCTTCCATCTGCGGCAGGCCCGTAACTTGGCGATCCCAGCTGACCCCCAGGGTGAGACCCCCATTCATCATTAGTCCTAATAGTATCATCATAATGATTCACTGCGCCAACGCTAATGACATTCTTTGCTGCTGCATCTGGATAGAGACTCTGTGGCCCACTGCTACCACTATTACCGGCTGGCCACAACATCGATATTTTGTCATGGTAGAAAACACACCAATCATCCTCTTCTGAAAGTGATGTATACTCTGCGTTATGTTCCCCCTGAGTCCAACTATTACTCTGAAAAACACCCCCCCATACATCCAGGTGGGCAATAGACGTTATTCTGCTCACGCCCCACTGACAAAACACTCCTTGCGCATTTGGTAACATGCCTTTAGCTTGTTCATTGTTTGCGCCAGAGGAAAACAGAATGCCAAATACACATGTACCATGAGCGTCTTTGGGAGGATTACCGTCAATGGCGAGAATTTGTCCTGCAAAATCAGGGTGGCCTTCATCAAATCCTACATCCTTCACCCCACCAACAATACCTGAACCATCAAAACCACAGGTATGAACAGTGTCCGCACCAGTGAATGCTCTTACATTATCCATACAGGTAACTTTAGGAAAGGATTCATCAATCCATTTCACCTCAGGGATAAAAGCGATATCATCAATCTTGGAGGCATCTATTTCTACTATGAGGACCAAGTTATCTTTGCCATCGTAGACTATCTCGCCGCCCATTTCTTTGATTCTTTTTGTCGCTTCAGACAGGTTTTCATCACCTCCGTTCTCTCTGAAAACAACAACATTTAATTCAATGTCTCCACCGCTGAGGTCCAAGCGAGGGTCTATTTTGTATGCTGGATGATAAAAGCCGGTCCACCTGACGAAAGAGAATTGTTCAACCAAAGCTTTTGTTGCCTCCTCCATATGCACCACGTAAGCATAATCAGGTATATACCCCAAAATCACTATACCTCTATTCTCAAGCTGGTTTATCCACTCTGGTTGAATAGGTCCAGCGCACTGAATAAGGTAATAATTGTTTGGTGTGGTTAGTTTTAGTGCCTGTGGTATATCCGGTTGCTCCTTCGATGAATCAAAAGTATCGGCTTTCAGGCGGATATTTAGATCCTCAGCCACGTTTTGTTCGCCTCCTTGTATCCCTTGAA
Source organism: Candidatus Zixiibacteriota bacterium (assembly GCA_023127875.1). The sequence goes on along the minus strand of JAGMFA010000150.1, from coordinate 1,279 downwards.
GAGAAAACAGAACAAGGACGGCACAGAAAATGATACTTAGGGAACGCATGGCACCTCCATGGTTTGTGGTTAGATAAAAGGAATGGCATCTCATTTTGGATACCTCTTATTAGGAGTTGAGTTTACGTGTTCAATATATGTATTTTTTCTGAAAGAGCAAGAAGATTTTGCTTGACATATGTAATGACCGGATACATATCGGGCACCCAAGAGGGACTTTCCCAGACGAGCGCCCGTACGGGTGGGGGGCTCGTTTTAATATAGCTTGAGGTGGATTTAATTCCAGCCCGTTAAGAATAGCGTCTCCACGGAGAGCAGGAGAGTGCCTCACAGCTGATTAAATGGATTAAGCTGATACCGATCCTATGGTCAGTTGACTCAAATGAGATCCAAATTCGGATGATTTTTATCTGTTTAATAGATTCGCTACGCTCACTACAAGTCTGCTACAATCTGCTGTGAGGGATTTTTTGCTATTTGTATTTGGTCTCTACAATTTTGATCGAGGCAGAATTTGGTGATGTAAATATTCAGGCTGTTGCCGAAGTCTTTGACCTCAAGGATGGGAGCCAATCATAAATTAGTTGCGAAGGAGGGGGGAGATGCGGAGCATTGGTCAAACATTGCTATACCCTCATAGCGAGTCCAGTATCTCCTGTTTTAGAACAGTTTTATTTCTGTGTAGCAACCGCCCCTTATTTCACCAAAACCATCTTCCGAATCTTCTGATTAGAACCTGCTGTCAGCTTACAGAAATATATCCCGCTTGCCACTTCTTTTCCTCGATCATCTTTTCCATCCCAGACAACCTGATAATTTCCGGGCACCATCTTCTCATCCACCAAAGTCCTCACCAACTGCCCCAAGAGGTTGTAGATCTTAAGGGAGATGTCGGCTGTCCGCGGTCGGCCGTCCGCCGCTTTCCCAACCCCACCGCCTACTGCGTACTGAATGACCGTCACCGGATTAAACGGATTAGGATAATTCTGAAAGAGCGTGAGCTTTTCGGGCTTTTCAGACTCAGTCCATTCGACAGAAGTTGTGGTATCATTGTATAGAGTCAACGGTATGACTTTTCTTTCCAGCTGATGATTCTTGTCCCAGCTATCAATAAGCAAGCTGGCACGATAAACTCCCTTGGGATAGGAGAGCGGATTAAAAGTCAAATTCAACGTTTTGCTTGCCTCCTGCTCAACCCACCCTTCCGTGGAGTCTACTTTAACCCAGCTCGGCATTATCTTTATTGCCAGCGAGTCCTGCAAATCACTTTGATTGTATA
>JAGMFA010000015.1 GCA_023127875.1 Candidatus Zixiibacteriota bacterium | reverse complement strand
ATACTCATAACTTTGGACGCATCCTTGCAATACAGAGATTTTTTAAATGACCTCTCAGAAATATCTTGACCCAACTGTCATTCCTCTTATATTCAAGTCAGACAAGTTGTGAAGTATTTCTATAATAATGAATAATCCGAAGCAGAGTTTTTGGCCGGAGGAGATATGTATTATGATAATATTACGGACTTGGTGGGAAACACCCCCTTGGTGAAGTTGAATCGAGTGACCAAAGGGATCAAGGCTCAGGTATTAGCCAAGTTGGAGTTTTTTAATCCGGGCGGGAGCGTGAAGGATCGCATGGCTTTTTATATGTTGAAGGAGGAGGAAAAGGAAGGGAGGCTCAAAAAAGGAGGCACCATTGTGGAAGCCACCTCTGGAAACACCGGAGTGGGAATCGCCATGTATGCCGCATCCAAAGGATACAAAGCCATCTTCACCATTCCTGATAAGATGAGCCAGGAGAAGATAAATTTGCTGAAAGCTTTTGGCGCACAGGTGATAGTTACCCCCACCGATGTCCCTCCTGATTCACCGGAGAGCTACTACGAAGTCGCCAGAAGAATTCATGCCCAAACTCCCAACAGTGTCATCTTGGAACAGTACTTTAATGAGAAAAACTGTGAGGCGCATTACAAAACGACCGGACCGGAGATCTGGGAACAGACCCAAGGTAAGCTGGATTATGTGGTGATTGGGATTGGCACCGGAGGGACCATGTCTGGTGCGGCAAAATACCTTAAAGAGAAAAATCCTAACATTAAGGCGATCGGAGTGGATCCAATCGGCTCGGTGTTTTATGATTATTTTAAAACAAAAAAGTTAATTGAGCCTCACACTTACTTGGTAGAAGGAATAGGGGAGGATATGGTTGTTCCCACTATGCACTTTGAAGTAATGGACGATGTGATTCAGGTTACAGACAAAGACTGTTTTATTATGGCAAGAAGACTATGCAGGGAAGAGGGTATCTTCGGTGGAGGTTCAAGTGGAGGAGCAGTCTGGGCGACTTTAAAGATGGCGAAAAATTTAAGTGAGGATAAAATTGTGGTGGTAATACTGCCGGATGCAGGAGCACGATATCTAAGCAAGATATTTAATGATGAGTGGATAAAAGAGAAAGGCTTTTTGCCATAGTATCCTAAGTTGGAGCGGTGGTGCAAGGGGTTGTTGAAAAACCCTTTCGGCAGGGCTAAATGCCCTGCCCTATGGATGATAAGTAATTGTCTCCCATAGGGGCGGGAATTTATCCCGCCCCAACTAAGTTTGTTGGTCAAGGGTGCCCTTCAGGATGAACCCTCACCCTTGACCATAAAAGCAGGATCGGGGTAAGGGTACCCCGATCCAACAGCCTAATGACTTAAACGGGTAAGAATGTAGCGTCGCACCTTGTGTGCGACGCCTTTCGTCGGAGACAAGCTCCGACGCTACACATATATAGTCTGTTAGTCAAAGGTGCCCTCGCCTTTGACAAACAGGGCCGGGATCGGGGTAAGGGTACCCCGATCCAACAGGTGGGCTTTTGCACGTATAAGTGGAAATTCAATTCCTGTGGTTACCGCCATTCGATGTAAGGTTTTGGCGGTTTTTTGTTTGACAATCAGTTTGTAGTTTTTTATCTTTGTGAAAAGTTTCTCAAACTTGTGGAGGTATATTATGGATATAATCGTTTGTATGAAGCAGGTGCCTGACACCGAATCCAAAATAAAGGTAAACCCGGAAGGGACTGGGATCGTCACCGAGGGGATCAAATATGTGATGAATCCCTATGATGAGTATGCGGTGGAGGAGGCTTTAAAGATCAAAGAGAAATTTGGAGGCACGGTTACCATCGTCTGTTTGGGTCCTGATCGTGCAACCGAAGCCATAAGGACTGCTTTAGCTATGGGAACAGATGAGGGGGTTCACTTAAACGATCCTGCTTTTGAAGGCTCGGATAGCTTTACCACCGCCAAAATCTTAGCCGGTGCCATCAAGGATATGAAATACGATTTGATCCTGGCTGGAAAGCAGGCGATGGATTTCGACTGCTCTCAGGTGTTTGGCTGTCTGGCTGAGTTTTTGGATCTTCCCTATGTCTCAGTGGTTGTGGGGTTGGAGATATCCTCAGATGGAAAAACCGCCACTGCCAGAAGAGAGACAGAAGGTGGAGTGGAGGAGATCATTGAAACTCCCTTGCCTGCGGTGATAGCGGCTCAGAAAGGCTTGAATGAGCCGAGATATGCCTCCCTGCCTGGCATAATGAAAGCAAAAAGGAAAGAGATCAAGAAGATTGATCTTGCAACTTTGGGTTTGGATGCTGGCGAGGTGGGAGAAAAAGGGTCCAAGCTAAAGACGAAGAATTTCAGGCTTCCACCGGAAAGGCAGGCGGGAAAGAAAATCGAGGGGGAGCCTGCTGAAACGGCCGCCGAACTGGCGAAACTGCTGCATGAGGAAGCCAAATTGATCTAATCCCAAATTGAAAAGGTTTTATAGAAAGGACAATGACAATGTCAAACGATGTATGGATAATAACCGAGCAGAAAGAGGAAAAGCTGAAGAAAATCTCTTTCGAGCTTTTAGGCATAGGAAAGAAGCTGGCGGAAAAGACCGGCGGATTGTTGTCCGCGCTACTTTTGGGACACGGGATAGAAGACCTTGCAGCGGAACTTGACGGTTATGGCGCCAGCAAAATATTTGTCTGCGATTCCGAAGCTTTGAAAGACTATTCAAACGAAGGCTATACCAGGGCGATCGTGGATCTGGTAAAAGTTCACAATCCATCAGTGCTTTTGGGTGGGGCCACAGCTTTGGGCAAAGACCTTTATCCTCGGGTGGCGGCGCGCCTTCAGACCGGATTAGCTTCAGATTGCGTGGGGCTGGAGATTAACGACGAGGGGCTTCTTCTGGCAGAACGGCCCATATTTGCTGGGAAAGTGCTAGTGGATACCATCACCCCTGAAGCCAGACCCCAGATGGCTTGTTTAAGACCAAACATTCTACCAGTGCCGGAAAAAGGATCAGAGAAAGCAGAGATTGAAAAAGTGGCGGTGGAACTCCAGCTACAGGATTTGAGAGCTACAATAAAGGAGATGGTGAAGACTGCTGGTGAGAAAATTGATTTGACCGAAGCCTCGGTTATAGTCTCCGGAGGCAGGGGTATGGGAAACAAAGAAAATTTCAAGGTCCTGGAGGAGTTAGCCTCCGCCTTTGGGGAGGGCGCCACGGTGGGGGCTTCCCGCTCAGCGGTGGATTCAGATTTTGCTCCCCATGATTGGCAGGTAGGGCAGACCGGAAAGGTGGTTAATCCCAATCTCTATATCGCTTGCGGAATATCCGGCGCCATCCAGCATCTGGCAGGAATGCGAACCTCGAAATATATAGTAGCCATCAACAAAGATCCAGAAGCACCAATATTTCAGGTGGCAGATTATGGGATTGTAGATGATCTTTTTAAAATAGTTCCGCTTTTAACCGAAGAGGTCAAAAAGCTGAAAGCTCAAGATTAGAATGAGATCGTTCAAAGGTTCAAGGTTCAAAGTTTAAGGTTAAGAGATGGAAATCACGCGGGAGATTTTCTGGAACGTAGGACATTGGGTGCGCTGGCCAGTTTATGGCTTGGGCTTAATCGTCGTCATAATCTTCGTTTATGGTTTGATTAAACGCATCCGGCTATGGCGAATGGGCAAGCCTGAGAATAGGTATGATCAAATAGGAAAGAGAATCACCTCCTTTCTCTCCTTTGGACTTTTTCACGGAAGAATCCTGAAGGAACCATTCCCCGGAATAACGCACCTGTTTTTGTTCTGGGGATTTTTGGTATTGCTTTTGGGCACCATTCTGATTTTCATCCAGGAGGATCTCACCAAACTGCTTTTTGGGACAGTCTTTATCCAGGGAAGCTTCTATCTTTTATTCTCCTTCGTTTTGGATTTGTTTGGATTGTTAGCCATAATCGGTGTGCTCTTATTGGCCTTTCGCCGATACGTCCTTAAGCCGGATAGACTGGATAACAAGCCGGAAGATCTGATCGGTTTGATTTTGATTTTTCTTGTTCTTATCACCGGTTTTTTCAACGAGGGAGTTCGCATTGCCATCACCAGACCTGATTTTGAGAGATTTTCATTTGTGGGTTGGGAGATAAGCAAGATTTTCTTCTCACCCGAAGCAAATCTATCCTCTGTAAAAACACTTCATGCAATCTCCTGGTGGATACACTTATTTTTGGCTTTTGGTTTAATCGGATATATCGCCTATTCTAAGCTTCTCCATTTGATCACCTCAGCTTTGAATCAATTTTTCAGATCTTTTACTCCTCAGGGAGAGATCAAACCCATATCGGATATTGAAAATCAAGAGACTTTTGGGGTGGCGAAACTGCAAGAGTTTACCTGGAAGCAACTGCTTGATGCAGACGCCTGCACCCGTTGTGGCAGATGTCAGGACAACTGCCCGGCCTATCTTTCCGAAAAGCCTCTTTCTCCCAAAAAGGTCATTCAGGATTTGAAAGATCATCTGACCAGCCAGGGGAAAAACCTCGGTAAGGGGGAGGGTGAAAAAGAACAGATCACTCCGATTGCTGGCAATGTGGTCTCCGAGGATGAGCTCTGGGCTTGCACCACCTGCGGCGCCTGTCAGCAAGCCTGTCCGGTTTTTGTGGAGGTGATCGACAAGGTGGTGGATTTGAGACGTTACCTGGTTTTGATGGAAAGCAAGTTCTCTTCCGAGGTCAAGCTTTTCTTCAAGAACATGGAGACCAATTATAATCCCTGGACCATCGGCTTTGCTACCCGGGCGGATTGGGCAAAGGATCTGGACTTAAAGATCTTAGCTGAGAATAGTGATGTGGAATATCTTCTCTTTGTGGGCTGTGCTGGTTCATTTGATGAGCGCAACAAAAAGGTGATCCGAAGCTTAGTGGGGCTTTTGCAAAAGGCGGGCGTGAACTTCGGGATACTGGGTACAGAGGAGATGTGTTGTGGAGAGACCGCTCGCCGAATGGGAAATGAATACTTAGCTCAGATTCTCATGCAACAAAACATCGAGCTTTTCAACAAATACGGAATAAAAAAGATCGTTACCATGTGTCCTCACTGTTTCAACACCTTTAAAAACGAATATCATCAATTTGAAGGTAATTATCAGGTGTTCCACCATACCGAGTTCCTTTGGAGTCTTTTCAAAGAAGGAAAGTTGAAATTCAAAACCAGTGTGGATATGACTACGGCATACCATGATTCATGCTATTTAGGTCGCCATAATAACATCTATGATGCCCCCAGGAGGCTTTTGGGTTCCATCAAGAATACCAAACTGGTTGAGATGGAGCGGAACAGAGAGAAAAGCTTCTGTTGCGGGGCGGGTGGAGGGAGAATGTGGATGGAGGAGACTTTAGGCACGAGGATAAATCATATGCGCGTGGATCAAGTCGCTTCCACCAATGCCTCGGTGGTGGCAACTGCCTGCCCATATTGCTTAACCATGCTGGAGGATGGAATCAAAGAGAAGGGGATGGAAAACAATATGGCAGTTTTTGACCTATCAGAACTTCTGGAGAAGGCATTGTGATATTAAGTAGAAGTTCAAGCAAGGTCTTGCGACCGGTGTGTTCCATAGAAACCTTCAAGCTAAACTCCAACCTTGGGTTTTCCATATAAAACGTATGATTTGTTGTCTGCAACTTTTTCGTAACCTGCCCCTTTAGCCTTTACTGGCTCAAAGAACTAAAAAGTAGTCAAAAGAAAGGCGAGATGACGACCAGGTTACTTTTTGCTATCATATTTATCGTTTCAGCATTTGCCAGCTATTCGATAGGCGTCTGGAGCGAAAAATTTGCCGGGAGACTGAAAGGATGGCATCTGGTCTTTTTCTGGGTTGGTCTTATATCCGACACCTCGGGGACAACCATCATGTTCACCATCAGCGGAAATGCGTCGAATGCTCACGCTATTACAGGGAAAATCGCAATCTTGTTGATGTTTATTCACACCATCTGGGCAACGATTGTTCTCATTCGCAAGAACGAAAACGCAATCGTCAATTTTCACAAATTTAGTATCTTTGTATGGGCAGTGTGGTTAATTCCCTTCTTTACAGGTTTTTTTGTGGCAGGGCTGATGTGATGAAAAAGGTCATCTTACGTTGCGTAGTTGCATGATGATGTGCCGCTGTTTGGTGCCACTGTCATGTATTCGGACGTTTAGGTGGCATTTGAGATCCAATTATAGTAACGCATTGATGGAGATAGAGCAAAACAGAGAATAGAGCCTCTGCTATGGTGCGAGCGAAGGAAGGATATGGACAGAAGAATCTCTGGGGATAAGGACAAAACATGTGCGAATGGATCAAGCGGCCTCCACCAAAGCTTCTGTTGTGGCAACTGCCTGCCCCTACTGCTTGACCATGCTGAGGGATGGAATCAAAGAGAAGGGAATGGAAGAACCCGTAACAGTCTTTGACCTGATAGAACTTCTGGAAAAAGCATGGTTATATTAAGTGAAAGTTCAAGCGAGGTCTTACGAGCCTTGTATTACATAGAGACTTCGAAGCTAAACTCCGGGCTTAAGCTTCCCACAAATTCTCAAAGATGCTGTGATATGAACCATACGGCTCATACCACAGGATATTTAGATTGAGCTCGATAAATTGGAGTCTCAAGATTCAATTGAACAACTGCATTCTCGGATATGGTACAAAAATACTTGGAAGATGACAAAAGAGCGTTGATTTTCAAAAATCGCCAGACAGACCCAGATATGCCAAGCTGGACTCTTACGCCTGGAACTCCTTGCGTAATGCATCCAACGCCTCTTTGGCTTTATCTTGTGGGACCATACAGGTGACCGAAGACATGGAGGTGGAGATGGTGTCTATATTGACCCCCTCCCTGGAAAGTGCGTCAAACATTCTTCCCGCCATGCCCGGTGTCTGTACCAGTTGATGACCGGCGATGGAGACTAAAGCTATATTGGAGATGTGAGAGACCTTTTCCGCTCCTATCTCATCCTTTATTTTCTCCAGAAGGGTGTGAATTGGATCCAGCTCGTTTTCCGCCACAGCGAAAGACACATCCACCTTTCCTTTATAGGCAATCCCTGAAACCACCAGTTCCACGTTGAAGCCCTTCTTTCCTAATTTACCGAATATCTCGGCAGCGATTCCGGGTTTATCCGGGACGGAATGAATGGTAATCTTTGCTACATTGGTATTGCTTGCAATATGAATGTCCACCATAGATTCGCCTCCAAATTTTTTATCAATGGTTCTTCGCCTCAGGTTTCCTAAAGACTGTTTATCCTCAGGATCTTCAGGCTAGCTTAAATCTACAAATAATCCTTCAAAAAGTCAAACTAATTTTAGGATTAATTTGTAAGATGCAGGTACATTGTATACAATTTTAGACCTAAGATAATGATCCTTGCTTGTTGTTGGTCTTCATGACCAACAACACCTCTTTTCCGTTGGTGAGAACACCAAAGGAGAGAGGAGTGTTTTTCCCAAACCTTCTTTCCTCCAATTCACCTTTTCCTCCATCAGAGATCAATCGTATTCTCATTCATAATATATAAGGGAGTGAGGTAAAAGACAGCTACCGCTCTGCTTTTTGGGACAAATCCTATGGATCCTGCGGATGCATAATGACTCTTCTGTAGAAAACCGAACTATTTTAAATAGCCGTCCTGCGGATTCTGCTGAGAGGTTGAAAGATACCAATTCTTTTTGAGTGAATCAATATGGGATTTTCCCCATAATCTGTCGATCGGACTCTATGTTTATTTGCTCAAAATATGTCCATTAGCCAACTTCTTATTGGACAGTAAAAATCAGGAAGCCCGAACATCTTCAGCTTCAGTAGGTTGCGTTACATGGGGATGGACACTTAAAATGACCTGTTTGGCATAGGGTTTGCTGAAAAGAAACAAGGGAGTAGAATACGCAAAGCTAAAAAAGATAAAATTGAAAGGAGAAAAAGATGAGATATAAGAAGGGTTACAAAGGAATGACCTTACTGGAGTTGATGATTGGTGTGGTTGTCCTGGGAGTTATTGCGGCTATGGCCGCTCCTCAATTTGGGGGCGTTCTGCCCAGACTTAAATTCAAAAACAAGAGTCGGGATATCGTCTCCGACATGCGATTGGCCAGGTCTGATGCCATCTCCCAAAGAGTTCAGTTTGGACTCTTTTTCAACTTCATTCAAGATGAGTATATTGTGTTTAAAGATCAAGTCAATCCTGATCTATTCACCTATGAGTTCGGGGACTCGGTGATCAAGACAATCAGTTTGGGTCGGGACATATCCATGTATTACTGCAGTTTTAGCAATTTCGCCATTGTTTTTAAGCCAGATGGAAGTGCTTCTAGCTCCGGAAATGTGACCATAAAAAATAATCAGGGAAGCGACTTAGCAGAAATAGATGTTTTGGCTTCTACCGGAAGAGTGAGGCTCACCTTTCCCTAGATAAAACCCAAATGATATGGAAAGGAGGTTGTGCTTACCAAATAAAAAGAGGAGACCTTCCCTGAACAAGAGAAGAACACTGTTTCTGAAGAAAAGAGATGTTGCTTTTTGGAAAAAACTTTTCTTAAAGATTATTTCTCTATTAACTTTGGCTCCAGAATTTCCCTGAATTGAGGTAATGACGAAAATGACGAAATAGATTTGTTCACCTAAGATCCCTTTATACCAGTTGAATCAATCCATCAGCAAGTTAAAAAGGCAAAAATCAAGTATCGCCTCCCAATTAATACAAACGCATTAAATAAAATGTCATTGCGAACGCAGCGAGGTCTTGGCGTTGGGGGGCCAGGCCCTTCGGGCTGGAAATGACAATGTGAAAACATTAGTACGTTTGCATTAGTTGCCAATGCATAAGTTTGTCTTTGCACCAGAAAAGCAAAATTGTGGTTATCTTCGGTTTCATCTCCTTCTTACTTTCTCCATGATTCGTAGAAAGGCATAGGGGGATGAGATTTCAATTAACATTATGATCATGGTTTGATGTTTTTTCGGCTGAGGAATGATTTTCTGGTTGAGCTGGTTTAATGATTTTGATTGAATAAGTTCTCTTCTCAGAAGGCAAAAGATTTTTTGATATTTAAATGTGAAAGAAATTAAGTTTCTTCAACTCCCTGCCGATTGTAGTTATAAGCCGGACATACAAAGATGAAAGCGTTTTAAATTTTTTCCAGAAGGGGTAATATTGTTGCCTAGCTAAAAAATTTTTACAGAGGCTTAAGGTTTTTAAAATTTCAGCCGAAAACACAAGTAGTATAATTTGTCAGTCATTACTTTTGTCATACAAAACTAAAAAATGAGACTCATATGATCTTCGGAAAAAAAGCAAATACTGTGGCGGGCTTGGATATCGGTGCTTCCTCCATTAAGCTGGTGAAGTTAGAGGAGAGATCCGGAAGTTTCGCTCTGACTTCTCTAGGGATGAGGGAATTGCCACTGGAGGTTATAGTGGATGAGGAGATCAAAGATAAAGAGACCATCATCTTTAATCTCCAGAGTTTGGTGGAGCAATGCGACCCCAAGCTGAGGGAGGTGGCTATATCCATCTCCGGACATGGTGTGATCACAGATAAAATCACCATGGATCAAAAAAGCGGGGCCGAGGCGGAGCAGGCTATTTTATTTGAGGCGGAACAGCGAAGCCCATTTGATGTGGAAGATGTGACCATGGACTATCACATCATCAATGTGAATGAAGAGACCAAAAAGATGGACGTGCTTTTAGTCGCCGCCAGAAACGAATTTTTAAATTCCTATGTAGATCTGATCACAGATGCGGGCTTAAAACCGGTGATCGTGGACACCGACGCTTTTACCATCCTGAATGCGTATGATGTTAATTATGAAATTGATCCAGAAAAGGTAACTGTCTTGATGGATATCGGATTTGATACCACCAGTATAACCTTTCTCAAGAACGGATTTTTTCATTCCACCAGAGACTTAGCCAGCGGTGGACGTTTGATTTATAATGCCATAATGAAGGAATTTCGCATCAATCAGGAGTTGGCAGCCAAGACCATTAAAGGAGAGATGGGAACCTCCATCGATCAGGATATGCTTAAAGCTACCGTGGTCACAGCCTCCGAGGAGCTGATCTCTGGTCTGGAGGTGGCCTTTTCCTATTTCAAATCCACAGCAAAGGTACCACAGGTGGATTGGATCGTCCTTTCTGGTGGGGGCGCTCTGATTCCTTTCTTGCCCGAGTTCATACAATCGAAATTGAATGTTCCTATTGAGATAGCTAATCCTTTGAGAAATATAGAATATGATCCGGACATCTTTAAGGACGTACAACCGGACAGAATAGCGCCGCTGTTGGCCGTCTCTGTGGGGTTAGCTTCAAGAAAGGCAAAATAAGATGGCAAAAATCGAAATCAATTTGCTCCCCAGGGAGCTTAGAGGAAAAAGACCAGGCATCGCCTTTGATAAAAATCTAACCCTTATTGCCGCTTTCGCCGGGATTCTGGTGGTGTTGTTTGTGGGAGTCAGCGTGCTTCAGGGCATCAAACTCAAAACCCTGGATAAAAAAATTACTGAGGCCCACAGAAGGGCTGACCAACTGAGTAAAGACATAGAGCTGGTGGATGCCTTGACCGAACTTAAGGATAAGGTTTTGAAAAGGATGTCTGCCATAGAGGCGCTGGATAGAAGTAGGTCGGTTTGGGTTAGGGTGCTGGAGGATTTAAGCAAGAGAGTTCCGGATTATTTATGGCTCTCCCTTTTGATGGAGGAGGAAGGGCAGAAGGGAGCAACTCCAGATACAAGCGCAGATAGCACCGTTTTTTCTGCCCCGCTTCAGTCTCCGGTCAAGAGGATAACCATGGAGGGATATAGTTATTCTTTGAACAGCTTAGCCTCATTTTTGATTCAACTCATGCGATCTCAATATTTTGAGAATATGGAACTGCAATATGTGAAAAGAGCGGAACTCAAAGAATATAAGACCTTTTCCTTCCAGTTGATAGGGGATCTTTATTATCTGCCAGAGCTTGAAAGCCCGAGTGCTGACACAGCCGTCCATGAACTGGCTTTGGAAAATGAAAAGAAAGATTCTGATATAAATTTAGCCGCCAGGAGGGAGTAGATGGATTTAAAGGATCCGAAGATACAAAAGTTTCTTTTGGGAGGTCTGGTGTTCTTCTTGGTGATTTATTTCTGGTACGCCAGGATTTACTCTAAGAATGACAACTTAATAGAACAGAAACAACTCCAATACGAGAACCTGTTGTCTGATTTGAAAAGTGTTGAGATGAAGGCAAGAAACTTCGAAAGCTTGAAAGAAGAATATGAAAGACTTCTGGCAAGATACCATAAGGTGGAGCGCTTGCTGCCCGAGGAAAAACAGATTCCTCTATTTTTGATGCGAATGCATTCGGCGACGCGAAACAATCAAACCGGGATCATTCAGATCTTACCCCGGGACCCAGTTCCCATGAGCTTTTATAATGCTAACTCCTTTGATATAGAAATCTCTGGATCATATCATAACCTGGGGAACTTCTTAAGCAATATCGCCAATTTTCCTTTCCTGGCGAATGTGTCAGATGTGACCATAACCGCACTCCCTCAGGAGGAACGAACCCTTGAGCATAAAGGGAAGAGCATCACCACATCTTTGAAATTGACCACCTACTATGTTAAGGAAGAGGAGAGGCTCAAAAAAGTAGAATTCTAAAAAGGGTGATACATGAGAATAAATTATAGAACCAAACTATCTGTGGTTATATTGACATTCCTCTTTGGTTGGATGCTTTCTGTTTCTGCCGATTCAGCCCGGGGAAGTTGCCGAATCGAAAACATCAGCTTAGAAAAAGAAGGAAACTTCACCAAAGTCTGTATATATGCGGACAAACCTTTTGAGTTTATTCACTCCACAGAGGAAGCAAAGGAGGGGAAACCTTATCGGGTGATTATCGACTGTAAGGATGCTATTTTTGGTTTACCCCAACATAACTTTAAAAAGGGGCTTCCCCCGGGCATGATAGAGGCCATTCGCACCAGCCAGTTTCAAGCCATGCCGGAGAGAATCGTCAGAGTCGTTCTGGACCTGAAAGGTCCGGTGGTCTACAAGGTGATTGACACCGGGACAGAAAAAAAAGCCTCCATTGCCATTATGACTAACCAAGACCAGGATTTTCCTATATGGATGGCAGTTAAAGAGGAGACCAAGGATCAAAAGATGGCAATGGGAAAAAGGCAGACAAAAGTGGCTTCAGCTGAGGCAATTCCTAAAAAAGAGTTGAAGTCTGAACAAGCTCAAACTTCTCCCTCCGGTGTTGAAGGTTCACCTGAATTAACAGTCGCTGAAAAGGAAAAAGCTGAACCCGTTCAGAAACAGAGAATCTACAGAAAAGCGGTTAGCTACGCCGATACAGGTGAGAGTGTTCTGTCTGTAGAAGAGAAGCCGGTTGTGTTATTTGAGCCACAATCCGAGGTTGAAGACACAAGGATGGAGGAGAGGGTTTCCCCGGTCATCGAACAGCAACCAGCCTTGCCACTGCCGAAATTCTCACCAAGGATTGAAGAGGAAAAGACCCCTAAGGATGTTTCATCTGCTTCTGCAAAATTAGCCTTGAAGTCCACAGCGCAAACAAAAGTTGAGAAGAAAAAAGCACCTACTGTCTCTCAGTCAAGCTTCAAACCAAGTCTGTCTAAACCACATTCTCCAAGAAGGCGGATAAGTCGATCTCCGGTTCCATTGGGTCCTTTTCCGGAAGATCGGTCTTCCTTGACCGAGGTGACTGAAAAAGCAAAGGAGACTAAGGCTATAGCCGAGAAAAGGGAAGGTGTTCCCACAGAAGTTTCGGGCTCCATGCAAAAGGGAATTGGTAAAATTCTGGGTCCTGAACCGGTAGCCGCCAGAGAAACCAAAACATTGGCGGAAAGTTTGATGATAATTCAGACTCCCCAGGAGTCTGAGTTGAGCTTGGTCCCTCAAAGGAAGTTGGTTTATTACAACCCCGGAATCAGAAGGGATCCTTTCTTGCCCTTAACTGAGAGGCAAGATATGAGCTTTGGAGAAGCGCCCCTCCCTTTGTTTGATAATCTAAAGCTGGTAGGAATCTTAAAGGATGAAGAAGGAAATCAGGCTTTGTTGGAAGATGAGGTGGGGTTCGGATATATTCTAAAGAGTGGAGACAGAATCAAAAACGGATATGTAATCAGAGTTGAGGATAATAGGGCGGTGTTTCGGGTTGAGGAATATGGCGGATATCAAATAATGGTTTTGGAACTTAACCGGGAATATTAAAAGAGAGGTAACTTATGAGAAAGATTCTTCAAAGGAACGGTTGGCTCAGGTGGAGTGGAGCAGTTGGGGGATTCTGTCTTTCCCTGGCGATGCTGATTTCCGTTCTGGGGGGAGCAGGGAAGGTTCTGGCTCAATCTCCTCAATCCGGGAAAGCTGGCAAGATCATCACAGCGTTGAATCTTCAAAATGCAGACCTGCATTCGGTTTTGAACTTCCTGGCTGATTATGGGGGGGTCAATATAGTGGCTTCTCCTTCTGTGGATGCCTCCGTGACCTTGACATTGCAAGATGTGACCTGGCGACAGGCATTGGACATTTTGTTGAAAACCTATAGCCTGACCGGGGTGGAAGAGGGAGGTTATATCCGGGTGCTTCCCACCCCAGAGTTCCTCAACGAGCAGGCACTCTTGGAAAAGCATCGAGCAGATCAAACTGCAACGGTTCCCCTGGAGACAGCGGTAGTTCCGGTAAAACACGGGACGGCTAAAGATATGGTGAAATCGATCAAGGCGGTAATCTCCACCAGAGGAACCATCGATACAGACGATCGCACCAACTCGCTGGTTATCCGTGATACACCGGAACATATCGAAAAGGTCAAGCAATTGGCTAAGACTCTGGACAAAGAGACCGACCAGATTAAGATCTCCGCTCAGCTTTTGGAGGTCGAATCCGGCGCCTTGACCGAACTGGGACTCAACTGGTCCATGGTCTCCAGAAGAAGCGCTCAGCTTCTGGAGGGAGATGTGGCGGAAGCGGCATTTTCTCAAAATACCGACCGGGTGAGCGACCCCACCGCCACCTATACCTTCGCCATGGTTCAGGGAGATTTTGACATAGAGGGAGTGGTCTCTGCTATGGTCTCCAGCAATAAGGGGAAGATAATTGCGCATCCTGAGATCACCACCGTGGACAACCGGGAGGCTTACATTCAGATGGGTCAGAAGATCCCCATAAAACAATTCGATGAGGCAGGAAATGTGGTGATACAGTTTGAGGAGGTGGGAACCATTCTGCGGGTTACTCCACATATCACCTCAGAGAACCGAATACTTTTAAAACTCAAGCCGGAGCGTAGCTCCTATACCTTCGATGCCAATGGAGTGATCATTAATACCAACAATGCTGAAACCAATGTGGTGGTGGATAATGGACAAACAGCCGTAATAGGGGGATTAACCACTCAGGTAGAGATGAAGACCCGGGTTGGACTTCCCATATTGAAGGACCTCCCTCTGTTAGGTTATCTTTTCCGTTATACTCGGACAGAGATAGCCAATCGTGACCTGGTCATCTTTGTGACTCCCACCATAGTCACCGAGGAGATGCACAGCATGGGCTCAATTCAACAATCGGATGAAGGTTCAAGCCATGAATAACAGAGTTCTGATAGGATGAGATAGAAGCCACAATAGGCGGCCAGAAAGGTCGCCTATTTTTTTATACCAAAGATACCCTCTTTCCCCTAGTGACACTCTCTCATTCTTCTCGTTCGCTATATATCACAAAGATTTCAATACTTTTTAGAGCCGACTTATTTTTATACTTGACTTTTTTAGGACTATATTGTTAAATTTTAGGTTAAGGCTAACGGCACTTGTGGGAGGTGTTCAGTAAAAGATGTATTCCTATTAAATAAGAAAAGATCGATCCTGTATGAGCAGGAGATATGTCCTTTAAGCAGTAAAACCAAGTTAAAACTGGAGGGGAAAATGGATTTCACCCAGAAGAGAAAAGCAATATTTCTGGCGACCTTCACCAGCCTGCTTAACGCCGTCATGGCAAACGACGCCATTCGAGGGATGATACTGAAGAAGACGAATAAGAAGATTTTTGAGCTTTTTGTGGAAGTGAACCCTCTAAAGCGTCCGCGTAAGGTGCAGGAGGACAAATACCTGGTCACCAGAAACCTGTTGTATGCCGTGGATAAAGCTTTGAAGAATAAAAACATCTCTCCCCGGGTGAGGAAAGGACTTTTGAAGGTGCTGTTAGGGAATATATTTTTAGGAGGGAAGGACAAGCTCCAGAAATTTGAAGAGGAGCATGGTTATGAACCGCCCGGTTTTTTGACCATCAGCCCGGGCGCCGCCTGTAATCTTCATTGTGAAGGGTGTTATGCCGGCAATTTGATTGGAGCTAGGAATAAACTGGATTTTGACTTAGTATCTCAAATAATCACCGATAAGACCAAATACTGGGGATCGTTTTTCACCGTCATCTCCGGCGGAGAACCGTTTATGTGGAAAAGCCAGGATAAGGATATTCTGGATCTGGCGGGAAAACATAATGACAACTATTTTTTGATCTTCACCAATGGAACTTTGATTGACAAAAAAAGGGCACAGAGGATGGCAAATTCGGGGAATGTTACGCCAGCTATCTCGGTTGAAGGTTTTGAGGAGGAAACGGACAGAAGAAGAGGCAAGGGGGTTTATAACAAGATTCTTAAAGCCATGGGAAACTTAAGAGAAGTTGGGGTCCCCTTCGGAATATCTCTTACAGCCACCAAAGATAATGCGGAGCTTCTCCTCTCAGATGAATTCATTGATTTTTATTTCAACCAACAAGGGACAATCTACGGCTGGATATTCCAATATATGCCCATCGGCTGCAAGTTCACCTTAGACCTTTTGATCTCACCGGAGCAGAGGCTGAGCATGTATTTGAAGGAGAGAGAACTGGTTGAGAAACACAAGCTATTCATTGCTGATTTCTGGAACTCCGGGTCGATCAGCGACGGCTGTTTGTGCGCCGGCAGGGCAGGGGGATACTTTTACATCGACTGGAACGGGAACGTGATGCCCTGTGTTTTCACCCCCTATTCCACGCATAATATAAAAGAGATATACCACAATGGTGGAAACATAAATACGGTTCTGGATACTCCCTTTTTCAAAGCAGTCCGAAAGTGGCAAACAGAATATGGCTATATGCAACCTTCCCATCAGGTGGGTAATGAAATCGTCCCCTGTCCTATCCGGGATCATCATCGACGGTTTTACCAGATTGTAAAGGAACACCAGGCTAATCCCATCAATCCCGAAGCAGCGGAGGCTTTGGAGTCGGAGAATTTTGTTGAAGGTCTTTGCCAATATGGTCAGAAAGTTGCAGAGCTTACCGACCATATCTGGGACAAGGAGTACTTAGAACCAGAAAGGAGGAAGTCAGCATAGACTGAACATGCTTGTGAAAAAAACCTTAGGAATGAAACGTTGCGTTTATATTTTCCGGTTCTGTCAGGTCTTGCGCCACGGGCGTGTGACCTGACAGTAGTAGCTCAGGAACCCCGTGCTCCTGCCACTGTTCATTTGTCAGGTGCGCATAGCACCTAATCTACGAGGGTAAAAGACCAAGTTTTCTTTTTGTAGTTGCCCAATTTATTGGGCATTCAAATTCGCTCGATGAATCGAGCAACTACGCCCCCTTACCTGGTATAGGTAGTTTGATAGGACCCCGTTCTCTCGGCACCTATTCATTTGTTAGGTGGGCAGGGCTGAATGCCCTTTCCTTCGACCCTGAGGTCTCAGGACCGAAGGGCAGGGTGAATCTCTTCAGGATGAACCCTGCTCTATGAGTTTGTTCTCGTTACCTATCATAGCGGCGCGAATTCCCAGACGAGCGGACGCTCCCGTATGGGGGTCTCCGTCATCCCGCCGCCAGGATAAACCTCACCCCCGCCTCTGGTGGTTCGACTTCGCTCACCACCCTGAAGCCCGTCGAAGGGCGGGATTTTCAACATAGTCCTCTCCTTAAAAAGGAAAGGGAACGCACCACCCTCCCCCTCTTCTTAATGTCCACTCGCAGGCTGAAGCTCATTTGAGTCAACTGACCTGCGGCTACATACCCTTCCTTCGCAGGCATGAACCATTTGGTGAATTTCCTCTTCACACATTAGCGGCAATTTATCGCTTCCTGAAATGCTGCTTTTTCATCCCCCCAACATTTAGACTAACCTAAAAAGTGGAATTTATTTCCGCCTGTTTTAGGAAATGTTTTCCTAAACAGCCACTTTTCTCACTTAAATCAACACCTCACCTGATCGGCTTAAAGCACTATACCGCAGACAATTAGACAATACAATCGTTCCCTTCAAAGGCTTTGGCACAAAGTTTGCAAAAGATTTCAAGGCTGTATGAAGAAGGTGGAACTGAAAACTAATTGGAACTGAAAGAATTGGAGATACGCTTGGCTTACAATTTTGCTTCACAATTTAACAAAACTCTCTTGTCGAAAATCAATTTAGCATCAGTGGTTCTATTCAGACCGATTTCTGGAGAACAGAAATCGCCTGCTTTTCACTACCCTGAAATTGAATTCCCTAAAAGGAGTTGGGCTTTTGCGTCTCGACCTTCCATGCTTGAAGCTTTTAACCGGTTCCTTTCCAAAACTAAAGAATCGGCAAAACAGAGACGATATAGAATACGATACCCCAAATTATTCACTTTTTCGACTAATTTTGAAAAAACTGGGATACACAGAGGTGATATGTGTCCTGAGTAGTTTAAACCTTCACCAAGTGAGGTAGATTAAATGGCAGTCCAGAGAGATTGGGTGCTGTTTAAGAAAGACAATGATCCACAAGTCAGGCAAAAACTTTTGGAGGAGTATCTGCCCCTGGTTAGAAATGTGGCTGGACGGATGGCTATGGGATTTCCTAAATCGGTGGAGCTTTCCGATCTTATCAACACCGGCGTCATAGGGCTGATCGAAGCTCTGTCTAATTTTGATCCCTCCCGAGGAGTGAAATTTGAAACATACGCAGTCCCGCGAATAAGGGGAGCCATCTTGGATGAACTCCGTTCTTTGGATTGGGTGCCTCGCTCCACCAGGGCAAAATCCAGGGAAATCGAAAAAGCCACAAGCAAACTGCAAAACCAGCTGGGCAGACGCCCCTCTGATAGAGAGCTTGCCAAATCTTTGAAGTTCTCCTCAGAGGAACTTTTCTCCGCATTGGATGATGTCTCTTCCACCACCATGCTATCTTTGGATGAGCTGATTTATAAGGAGGAAGATAATCGACAGGTCCCCCGGGTGGAAACTCTGCAGGATTTGGGGGGTGAAAGTGTTTTGGGAGATCTGGAAAAGGAAGAATTGAAAGCGTATCTGGTCGAAGCCATAAGCCATCTATCCGAACAGGAGAGATTGGTGGTGGCTTTGTATTATTATGAGGAGCTGACCCTAAAGGAGATCGGCGAGGTGATGCAAATCTCTGAATCCAGAGTCTCCCAGATACACACCAAAGCTGTTTTGAAGCTCAGAGGAATGATCAGGGAGAAATTCGCCCTGTAAAAGGAAAAATGAGGTTTTTGGTTCTATTCAATAAGTCTGGAGGAATCACATGAAATCTAACCAGACATCTGGAAATCTTATTACGTTGGATGAGCAGACAAGTGAAGTTGAGGAAGAAAATCAACCGATTCAGCCGGATCAGAGAAAAAGAGGATTAGATGATATAGTTCTCTCTTTAAACCACAAGCTGGATGAGCTTACCCAGGTCAACCACAAGCTTTCTCAGTTGATAAGCCCCTCTGGGAAAAAGGAGTTGGACGGAGATGATTTCAATTCTGACAAATTTTTACTGAAGACCCCCTCGACAGGTGTGCTTACCGAGCCTGAGCTGACTTATCAACTTTCTTCACTTCTGGATTTTTTGAAACAATTGTATGGCTTTAAAGATTGTGGCGTGTTTCTCCTTAACTATGGGAATACTGACACAGAAAAGATTTTCTTATCCACAGGATCCAACGGAGATGAGACTTCACAGGGGTTAGAAGATGAGGTAAAGGCTTTGTGGAGAAGAGGTGATATCGCTTCTGCGGTCACTCAAAAAAGAAGAATGATCCTTCCCGCAGAAAAAAAGGGGATGATTCTCATCATCCCATTTAAGATTCTGGACCAAAAAGATGGATTCTGGGTGGCACACTTCAAATCCGCAGGATCCAAATTCGGACAAGCCATTTCCCCTGAAAAGGGATCTTCTGCCGATATGCTCTTCTGGATAGAGCTAATGGTCTCATGCATTGAGAATTCTTATCTTAAAAAATCTTCACTCTCCCTGCAGAAAGATAAGTCTTACCACATTGAAACCGAGAAGCTTTTCACAATGGCAGAGCTATCCAGAGCCATGGTGCACGAGATAAACAACTCCCTTCAGGTAATTTTGGATAGAACTCAGCTCTTAAGAATGAGTGAGAAAAAATCCCCAAGGACGCCTTCGGGTGTCAACATCTTAGAAACGATCGAAGGGAATGCCAATCGAATTTGCTCAATTCTAAAGGATTTTTCAGATCATTTGCACAGGCACTCGGATGAAACAACCGATGCAGGTGAAGTAAACATCCAGCATATTCTGAAAAGCAATCTTGTGTTGGTAGAATTTTTATTGAAGTCGAATGGAATTAAATTCGAACTAAACTTAGATGATAATCTCCCCACGGTATATGGAAATCCAGGACAGCTGGAGCTGGCTTTCTTAAGCCTGATCTGGGAGATTCAAGATCACCTCTCTTCCGGAGGGAGTATTTGCCTGCAAACATCCATAGAGGAAAAGTCACTTTGTTTGAATATATACAGTGCTGGAAAAGAGATGCATAAAGATGGATGTCCAGAATTTGCTGATTTGAAGACAAATGATCGATTTAAGATGGTTTCTAAGATCCTGGAAAGATATCACGGAGACCTCAAATCTGAAAAACTTTCAGATACCGAAATGAAGCTTTCCTTTAGATTTCATATTGTCCCAGAGAGGAAGACAAACCGGGCACTCTACGAATTGAAATTGTAATATTCAGGATCCCAAATATCAGGCATGAGATCACAGTTACCCACTTGAATCTTGAGAGTTTATTTTTGACTTGACAAATTAAACTTGGTAGTAGCAGAAATGTTTCCCAATATCTTAAAAGCTCAAATAAAAACTTTGCCGCCAGAGAGAAAATGCTTCATTCAGATTAGCCGTAAATCCCTTCAAACTGCGGGAAGTTTTTATGAAGGGTTGGAAAGGAGGATAAATTTTGTCCGATTCAAAAGATTTTGATGTAAAGACCGAGTCTGTATCTACTGTTTTAGGAAAGACTCCATTCCCACTCAAAACATCTCATGGTCGCAGGTATGTTCGCATAGAGCTATCCTCTCCCATCCAGTTTCGTCTGCTAACATGTAAAGAGGGAAAGATAAAACTGTCCAAAGACCGAACAGAAGGCGGAATTCTCAATCTGAGCGAGGGAGGGGTGCTTATGGTTACCGACTCCCCTGTGCCGGAAGAAGGTTTTATGATCTTGACTCTGAATTTGAATAAATTAGTGGTCTTAGAAGGGGTTTTGGGGAAGATCAAAAGGGTGGAATCCTCAGGAGAAGGTGATTTCCTGGTGGGCGTGGAATTTACCTCCAGAGAGGAGTTAGAGAAGCTTGCCTCTTCGGAACAGATAGAAGGTCTGCCGGTGAAAGTGGCAAGTTTTGGCCGCAAATTGCGGGAGATTATTTCCAGCTATTTGCGCACGACTGAGCTTGCCACCAAATAAAAGCAGAAGAAAATCTACAGGTCAGTTGTCAGTTGACGCATGGTGTTTTTGTCCAATGGTGAAGAAGCGAAATAACTTCGGATAAAGACACCCCTCTTTTGCGGCTTCACAAACTATCATAAGGGGTGGCTCATGGGGGCTTTAGACCTTTGAATCTATTAAAAAAGCTAAATAGAAAAATGGATGATCCCTGGAGGGGATGTTATATCCCTAAGCTTGGAGTCACTGAAATGTCATATTACCATAACCATAGTAAATTGGGGGGCACACAAAAATGATGAAGAGGAGTAAAAGCAAAAATAAAAAAAGTGCTAAATCCTCAAGATTCATCGAAAGACAAAAGCTTTGGCAGGCAAAACAAAGCCTAAATGAACTGAAAACCGATTTTGACGTGTTGACCGGCATCTGT
>JAGMFA010000149.1 GCA_023127875.1 Candidatus Zixiibacteriota bacterium | reverse complement strand
TAAACTCTTAACTCTATACTCTCAACTCTAAACTGCCTTTAGGAGGTGATCTTTATGTGGCGTGAGTATCCCTGGCTGGGCAAGCGACCGTTTTTGTAACGTACGAAGCGATCTCAGAATGCAACGATAGTAGAAACGGGAGGAGGAAAATATGGGAATTTTTTTAAATTTAAAGGAGAGAAGAAAATGTCTAAGTATAAAGTAGTATTGCTAACGGTGAGTATTCTCATTGGGTATTGGTTGACCTATGCAATAATTGCAAGTGCCGCGTCTCCGTCTGGTAAGGGCATGATTTGTGAACCTCCCGCCCACCCTGAAGCGGGAGACTGCGATGTGACACCTTACTGTACCAACCCGGGTGCCGGCTGTGGAGACGTAGGAGACAGCTGCACAGGATTGTTGGGTGCTGGAATTTGCGTGAGCTGGCCCCACCCTGGAGATTGGACTACGCTAATATGGTGTTTATGTCTGCCCACAGGAAAAAATTGGAAGGATCTACAAGAAGCTGTCCAAAAATTAAAGACGACAGATAGTCTCGGCACCCCTCCCTATACTCTTACTTTTACCGTGGATGAAACGGCACCTGAAAATATTGTATCTCTCCATGTTTCGGATTCCTTGGGCGGAGGTGATTTTGAACTCACACAATTTTCCGGCACGATCGAAGTTCTTGTTGAGGAGCATCCCCATGCTGATTCTGTTTATTTAACGGCGGTGTCTCTTGAATACACTGTTCCATCATTCATGCTCAACAATGGTAAAGAAACTGGACTGAATCATATAACTCTCGTCCCCAATACCTCTTCGGGCGGGGCTGCTTCAATGGTGGACGGGGGTTTTGGGTGGCAAATAGTCACACTGGTCACCAATGACTTATTCTCCGCCTCTAACCCAATACTGGGTCTGGGTCTGGGATTCGGGACTTTTGACTTCCAAACCAAGACTGTAACTTATAACTCTACGGGCTTAGATATTCACGGGCCAATAGGAGAAGACATCCCCACCCTCACCCAATGGGGTCTGATCATCTTTGGGCTGGTGTTAATTGGGTTTATCACCTATGTGCTCCTTAGAAGGAGAAAGGCAGTAGTCAGTGTTCAGTAGTCAGTTGGCAGTGCTCAGTGAACAACTAATAGGTGATAGGTCAAAGGTGAAAAGATTATAGATGTTAGGTGTGTGGCGCAGGTCGGACGATCCGTCTGGATTTAAATGCGAGCTTGCGCCACCCACCTATAGAGAATTTGATTTTCTCTAAACTCTCGAAGATGGTGAGTTTATCGAACCATATACTCTCAACTCTAAACTGTTTTCCCGGAGGTGATCTTTATGTGGCGCAACCTTCCCTATCTGGGTAAGCGCCCGTTTTTGTAGGTGCAAAATCCAGTAGGGTTTCAACAATATAGAGAAGTGTCAGATAGGTGTGGCGACCATATCCGACCTTTCGGTTTTTTGGTTCAAAATCAATATAATATGATCTCAAAATAAAGGAGGTAGCCTTTCATAAAATTACAAGACTCGACCGCACTATTAACGAAAAGATGCAATTTAAACTCGCAATGGAGGTTAAAAATGTTTAAGAAATCAAATATGCTTCTTTTAAATGTTTTATTGATTGTTCTGTTAACATATAGTATTTCATGGAGTCTAAATCCATCCCAGTTGATTGAAATTACCGGAACACCAACGGAAAACGGTACTATCACCATTACTATTGGCACGCATTCTCTTGCAGTGAACATAACTACAGGTATGACGTGCGATCAAATGTGTGATGCCATTAAAAATGCAGCCGAGATTTCTAATGATGATTTCTGGAAGAAGGCCAAAATAGATTGTTTGCATAATGCTTATTGTTACGTAAGGATCCGCGACGGGCGCGATGGGCATATTTGTGAACATGTAGGTACACCTACTGTTTCCGAAGAAGATTGGGAGGTTCCAGCTAACCCGGACATTTCTGGTGTTTCTTTTGGTCGTAAAGTGCTAGCAGATGCAGTGATCAAGCTAAGCGGTATTAGAGCTGCCGTTCCGCCAGAGGGTAATGCTACCTGGCAAGCTACCATCACAATCTCCGTGAATGGTGTAAACAGAACGATTACTATAACTGTAGACAATGATATAACGGGACCAGATGCCGGTGAGCATCCATCCACTCAAGAGGAAATACTGGAAGCATTTAAAGAAGCAATCAATGCTGATCCTGACCTAATAGCTGATGTGAACGAGGATAATCAAATATTCGTTTATATCGAGGGCCCCGAGGTTAAAATAATTAAATATGTAGATTCAACCCAACCTTGGCTGGGTGGGGCTCCTATTGTGGCACATGCGCTTCTTTTGGCCGTTATTCCTGATTTCGGTGACTTAGCTGGCGGACAAGTGGTAGCGATTTATGGTTCTTATCTGGGGTCAAACGCAACAATTACCTTTGGTGAGAATGAAGCAATTATTGAAGACTATGACCCAGAAACAGGAACATATGCAGTCCTAACTCCACCTTCCTTCAGTATTGGTTCTGTGGATGTCTCAGCAGTCCCTATGGATGCTTCGCAGGATGACTATAATACTCTTTATTCTGGTTTTACGTATGTAAGCTCCGACATCCCCACCCTCACCGAATGGGGTCTGATCATCTTTGGGGTGGTGTTGATCGGGTTTATCACCTATGTGTTCCTTAGAAGGAGAAAGGCGATAGCAGTCAGGGTCTAGGGTCTTAGGGCTAGTTGCTTGTGCGTCAGCGGTGATCAGGTGAAAGGTGTTGACCTCACCCCCTACTTCCCCCCTCTCCTTAGTTAAGGAGAGGGGGACAAAAGGGGGAGAGGTAAAAAAGGCGTTCGCAGACCGCAGACCACCGCCAGGAAAGCGGTCAACGGACTCGTCCTGAAGGCTTAGCCTGAAGGATTAAACGGACTTGTAGTGAGCGAAGCGAATCTATTGAGCGGACGAAACCAAATCGGGTGGTTCCGCCTTTGGGGCGAAGCATACGATTCATCCCACCGGCGGGGGCTACCCGACTGTCTTTACTGACGTGTCTCTCGTTGGTAACGGACGCCCTCGTCCGTTCTCCCGCCAAAGACGGGATCAGGATGAATCCGTTACCATCTATATCTCCGTCACGGACGAGGCCTCCGTGACGAACAAGAAATTAGAGCAATTGAAAAGGTCCTGTAACGGGAAGTCTTAACTTCTACAAAAAGCAATTTCACTCCAATTTTGATGGTGATCGAGATAGCCCACCTGTTATCAAGGAGAGTTATATGAGACGAAATAAGGTTCATATTCAAAGAATCAAATTTCTTCGATCGCCTTTCTCACCATTATCACCTTATGGACGGATACACCTATCCCTCTGGGTAAAAAGGGGATAAAGGTGAGCACATGATTACGGATGATGAAAATTTTTCAAAATGAACATCAGAAACGTCAGAAACGCCAGTAAGTCCGGTGCCGATATCGAAATATCAACGACTTACAAAAGGAGGCAAACTTTGATTTTAACCACAAGAGTCGTAGGTCCGAAATCCCCTGCGCCAGAGGCGCGGGGGTTTCGGACAACGCATGTGAAGTTAACACACAACCAGTCCTATGGATCCAAATTCGGACTGATGCGGTTTTAAAGATCGCAAAAGCCCCGCGAAACGGGATTGGAGTTTATCCCGATTTATCGGGACTCCGCTCCAACAAGCTTTTGCACTCCTTTTATTCGTTTTTTGATGGAGTATTCTTCGCCACATACGGAGAGCCCGACTAAGATTTTTAATCGTTGACAGAGGTCGGGAAATGAGGTATAATTCAGTCAACGGATTAAGCGCCCAGACGGGCTCAGACGAGCCCCCGTCTGGGGGCGTCCGTCTGGACGGATTAAACGGATGAAAGTCTAAAAAATGGGTGGGAAAGGCAAATCCAGAAGAAGCAAACCAACTTCGGAAAAAGAGAGCCAGCGCAAAAAGTTTAGTTTGAAGAAAATACTCTGGGCGCTGGTGAAGATCTATATCTTCTTTGGGCTGGCGCTGGTGTTCTTTTTCGCTTTACTCGCTAATAGTTTCTTCTTCACAAATGTGATGGAGCCTTTTACCGCCTTTGTAGCTTTTTGCTCCTCTGTGATTTTGAACGTGTTTGGCTCGTGGACTTCCGTTTCAGGAACCCATCTTTCCTCCAGTGATTATGGAATCAATGTGGTGTATGGATGCAATGGCGCTTTTGCCACTGCCATTTTGCTTTCCGGGATCATCGCTTACCCATCCCGATTAAAAGAGAAATTGATGGGTATACTCATCGGAATACCTGCAATATTTGCCATCAATCAAGGTAGAGTGATTTCGCTTTTCCTTTTAGGAAGAAAATATCCCACAGTTTTTGAAGAGGTACACGTGTATGTCTGGCAGCCGATCATCATCATCTTCGCCATCTTTGTCTGGGATTTTTGGGCGAGGAATTTTGTCCGGAAGGATAGAATCCAAAAAAGTCCTGTTTCTGATTAGACTGGTTTTCTTCTTCTTGTTGTTCTATGTCTTATGGTATTTCCTTTCCCCCGTTTATAACCACATTTTAGCCACACCCTCTGTGCTCATACTCAAGCTCAGCGAAATCGGTGGTAAGCATATAACCAATTCAATGCAGGTGCAGGGAAAACATATTTTTGTTCATCACGTGGTATCGGAAAAAAACCCCGACCTTACTGTGAGAATCAAAAGCAGAGTCCTGCATTTTGATATGGTCCTGCTCTTTGCCTTGATCTGGGCTGTTCCGCACATAAGCTGGAAAAAGAGATTCAAGATTTTTCTTTTGGGCTTTGCCATCATTTTTGTTCTTCACCTGTTTAAGATTTTTGTTTTCGTCAAACGTGAGTATTCTCTCCATATCGAAGTTAGTGGCGTTCCCTATTGGTCGCCATTTCAACAGAAAGCCTACCACTATCTGGGTGATTTCATCGTACTGGTTGCCAATCAAATCTTTCCGATTTTGATCTGGAGTTTGCTTTATGTGAAATATTGGTGGGATAAAAGGCTCAAATTGAGCATCCGGTAATCAGAAAAATGTCCGTAGGTGTGCCCGTACGAGCATATCCGCAGGATACTGAGATCGGATAGGTCATCCAACCAAATTCGGATTGGTGAGCTAAGAGAGGGCCAAAACTCTAATATGAGTTAAGCTGTCGAACTTTTTAACATAATAATTATTAAGGGGAGCAGGAAACAGTTTACATCTTATTATT
>JAGMFA010000148.1 GCA_023127875.1 Candidatus Zixiibacteriota bacterium | reverse complement strand
TGCGTAAAATTGAGATTCTTCCCTGCGCTCAGAATGACAACCTTCGAGATGTGGGTAATAGTCAGATAAAAGGAGAGGGACATCACTGAAGCGCCCAGATGGGCTGTTTTCCTTGAATAAATTTTGATCTTTTGATTAAGACCTTATCTCCTCTTGCACAAAGTTGAACGTTATAATATCTTTCCTGCTACTAATTTACAAATCATATGGTGGATCCAACCAGAAATTTCTCTTGACAAAAGCTATGGGTAAGCTTATAAATTACTGATTTTGTTTTTCAAATATTAAGTGAGTTTCTGATAACTTAAAACAGGAGGTTTCACATGACTAAATTCTATTTTGATGTGAGGGACATTTTCCGTGCTCCCCGGCTGGCGCTTTCTGCCAAAAAGATTTTACTTCAGTTCATGGGAGTCCTGGTGGGGTATTTGGGGTATCTTATATTTACCTACCTTGCCTTTCTTTCCAGTGGTTTCAGTTTCTCTAAAACCTGGGAATATCACGGGCTTTTCCCCTTGAGCAATTTTCCCTTGGTTGAGTGGTATAGCTGGGTGATCTTCATCATTGGATGTTTGGTTGCTTTAATATGCTGGCTTCTGGCAAGCACCATGGTGGGAAAGGTTACCTACGAACAGCTCAAAGGGGACGACTTTTATTCCTCCAAAGAGGCTTTCAGGTTCTTAAAGAAACACTTTGGACCGGCATTTCTGTCACCTCTTTCCATGTTAACCTTCATTGCCTTTTTGATAATCTGCGGCATAATAGTGGGACTTTTAGGAAAGATACCTTACCTGGGTGAAATAGGCATCGGCATTTTCTATCTGGTTCCCTTGTTCGCTGCCGCCTTGTGTTTAGCTTATGTTGTCTTCATCTTCTTTGTTTCTTTGCTTTTGGCTCCTGCGGTGGTGGCTACGCTGAAGGAGGATACCTTTGAAACCATCGTTCAGATTTTCTCCACGGTGTGGAATCAAGCTTGGCGGTATTTTGTCTACACCGGGCTGGTAGGGGTGATGTCCAAGGTGGGGATTTTCATCTTCGGCTACTTCTCATTCAGAGCGGTCCAGTTTATTCATCTCACCTGCGGGATTTTCATGAAAGATAAGCTAACTGACATCACCGAAGAAGCCCTTTCGTATATCACCATTCCCCGACATCTTCTGGACTACTTCTCTAATATCTTTTCTGGGATAAACTTCCGATTTCATCTTCCGGAGTTTGGACCAGGAGTTTATCTTAGCTGGTCTGGTGAAATCTCCGCTTTTTTGATTGCTATCTCTTTGATATTTATCATCTTTATGGTTCTCTCCTACGGTCTGGCCATAATAAGCACCGGACAGACCCTTATCTACATCATCCTGCGAAAGAAAAAGGATGATGAGAATCTTTTAGAAAGGAAAACCGAGACTGAAGAGGAAGAGGAGAGAAAAGAGATGTTGGAAACCTCGCCAGAGGCGGGGGAAGAAAAAGAGAAGGAAGAAAAAGAAGGCGAAACGGTCTAGACAGAAAAGAAGCCATCAGAAGAAAAGTCCCCGGATCAAACACAGGAAAAAGCAGCAGGAAATTAGCCGAACCGGTTCTCTGAAAAGTGTGGACCAGATTTCGAACTGCTTTTTTTATTGTGGATGGGTAACTCTCTTACGAATTTCCCAGCACCTTGTGGATGTTATCCATGGCTGGCAAGCATCCACAAGGGATTCATCTCCACAGTATCCTGCGGACTGTCTCCAGGTTATTTAACCCAAATGGGATCCAAAGGAAACTAGAGAAGCTGGAGATGATAATCCGCCCAGATGCCCATACGGGCCCGTCTGGGGGGCGGGTGTCTGACTGCAATCACAGGGTGGGGATGCAACCCCCGCCCTAACACGAGTGTTTGAATGAAGGAAGGTAAGAAAATGGAAAAGCACGTAACCATTTTGGGGACACTCTACATAGCACTTGAATCATTAGGTCTTTTAGCTGCCCTTATCGTTTTTTGGAGTGTGGTTGGTGGAGGGCTTATTTCGGGAGATACAGAAGCGATGGCAAGAACAGCCATCGTGGGCACTTGCATAGCTGGATTCCTAATATTAACATCCTTGCCCGGAATTATCGGCGGTATTGGGCTGTTAAAGCGGTGGCGCTGGGCAAGGATTCTGGTTCTAATACTCGGCTTTTTGAACTTAATATTCATCCCCATTGGAACTATTGTGGGAATTTACACCATATGGGTTCTGATGAAGGATGAGACAACCCGATTATTTACTGCTAAGTCCAGTTCATAGGCAAAGCACTTTCACCCTGGGCGAGCGTATGTCAGAGGGGCGTCGGCCCTGCCGTCTGGGAAGCGAAGGGTCTTTCGAGATTCTTCCCCCGCCCTTCAACAAGTTCCCTTCGGGTCTGAGCCTCAGGGTCGAAGACAGGGCAGTGAGCGAAGTCGAACTGCCAAAGGCGGGGTCAGAATGACATGCGGTGAGGTGTTCGGGATTGTATCCCGAACAGAGGCACCGGGATCAAATCCCGGTGGCCTCAATGAAGTGTATAGTTACGGAGGAGGATTGTCACCCTGAGCGAAAGCGAAGGGTCTCTTTAGATTCTTCGCTACGCTCAGAATGACAGAAAGTAAAATTGGCATCGGCAATTCCTGATACCGATGCATCAAATAATAGGCACTCTGCTACGAGGAGGTAAGTATGCTTCTCCCTCTTGACGACGAAGACTTGAGATGGCTTCTGGAGAAATGGCGTTCTGAGGCCGCCGAGACTGCGACAAGAAAACGAAAACTCGACGAGTTCATGGATAGAGTAAAAAAGGCACGGGAACCATTCTTCAAGAAGCAGGGGGAGTACTTGCAAAAGAAGCGAAGGAAAGACAGAGACGCATTCTTGACCGCGGATGAAAGGGACCAGATATGGGACCCTTTCCGAAAGGTGTTTCGCCAGATTGTGGACGATGTCTTTCGCAACACGCCGAACAACAACTGCGTTCAAAGCAAAGAATGAAAAGGCACTTCCACAGACCCGGCACAGAGGTGTCCGACCGAATGAAGAAGGTGAAGAGTAGAGGCACCAGCCTAGAGAAGGAAATGGAGAGAATGCTGCGGAGCTTACGTATCAGGTACGAAAGGCAACCAAACCTTCTAGGAAAGCCGGATTTTAGGATACGAGGGACTAATGTAGTCATCTTTTGCGATAGCTCCTTTTGGCACGGACGAAGAGAGAAGGAAGTCAGTGGAAAGGCTTTCAAAAGAAATCGTGCTCTTTGGGTGGAAAAGCTGACGAAAAACCGGGAAAGAGATGAGCGTAATAATCGCGCCTTGCGCAGGGCTGGTTGGTCGGTGTGGCGGTTTTGGGATACGGACATATTGAAACATCCCAACAAGGTCAAGAAAAGGCTTAGGAGGGCCATGAATGCGGCGAAGGCACGATAAACCAACCGCGATAGACTTGTTCTGTGGTGCGGGGGGCTTAACCTTGGGTCTAAAGCGAGCGGGCTTTAGGGTCGTTGCTGGCGTTGAATTGTATCCTGAGATTGCCAAGACGTACAAAGCGAATCACCGCAGCACCAAAATGCTGATAAAGGATGTCCGGGAAGTCACTGGAAAAGAACTGTTCGAACTGACGGGTTTGAGGGAAATCGATCTCCTCGCCGGATGCCCACCTTGCCAGGGTTTCTCAAAGCTCACCGACAAGTACCGCAAGAAAGACCCAAGAAACGACCTAGTGCTTGAAATGGCCAGGCTTGTTGAAGAGATAGCACCTAAGATTGTAATGATGGAGAATGTTGCGGGAATGGCTACGCGCGGAAAGCCTGTGTTGGACGAGTTCGTTGAAACGCTACAGGGTCTTGGCTACGTCGTGAACCATGAGGTTCTGCAATTGGCGGACTACGGGGTGCCACAATCCCGCAGACGATTGGTCTTGCTTGCTGGCAAAGGCTTTCACATCCCGATGCCCAAGCGAATTCATTGTTACAATGGAGACCCAAAGAGGAAACTCAGACCGTGGCTGACGCTACGCGATGTGCTCAAAGACATTGGGGAACCCGTTACGCTTTCTGAAGCTGCCGAAGAAGGAGGTCCTCAGAAGTTCAACTGGCATGTGGTTAGAGACCTGACGGAAATAAGCATACGGCGGTTCGATGCTACAAAACCAGGGAGTAGCAGGTATTCGCTACCAAAGGAGCTTCGGCCAAAATGCCACCGATACAGCAATAAGGGTTTTCCAAATGTTTATGGACGGTTGAATTGGGATCAGGTTCCACCAACGATAACGGGTGGTTGCACCACTCCTGCCAAAGGTAGGTTTGGGCATCCCAATCAGCTCCGGACAATATCCGTGAGAGAAGCGGCATCGATACAGACCTTTCCCAAAAACTATAGGTTGGTCACCGACTTTATGGATACGGCTTGCAATTTGGTGGGTAACGCCCTACCCTGTCTTTTCGCAAAGATTGTAGCTACCGCTTGTCGCAATGCGTTGGCCCACTCAATCTTGGAGGTTTAAAATGAGTCCGCGAGAAAATAAGAACTCCGCTTCGCACCCCTACACTATGAAAATCGAGAGGACAATCGTCGACAAACTGGGTCTCCAAATGTACGACAAAGCTTCCGCAGTGGTTGCGGAATTGATAGCAAATTCGTATGACGCAGATGCAGAAGATGTCGTCGTAAAGATCCCGCTTGGGAAGGCTCTAGCGGTACACAAAGGTGGAGTCCTAGAACAAAAAGGGTATTTTATCGAAGTGGAAGATAACGGACACGGGATGACGCCAGAAGAAGCGCGCGAATTCTACCTCAAGGTCGGCATAGATCGAAGAAAAAACCCAAGGCACGGGTCTACGTCCAGGGAGAAAAAAAGGGATGTTATGGGTCATAAAGGAATAGGCAAACTTGCACCTTTTGGGATTTGCCACACCATAGAAGTTAGATCAGCTGGCGGGGAAAAGACAAGAAAAGGATACCGTGTAGCCCATTTCGAGCTTGACTATGATGAAATAATCGGTCATACAGACAGCAAATCCGACGAACATTACCACCCACTTCCATTATCAGACGACGAGACTTTCGATCAGAAAAGAGGAACGCGCGTGATCCTCAAAAACTTCAACGCGAAGCGAGTTCCTGACGACAAGACTTTTCACCGGCAGCTCGCCGCCAGATTCGGTTTGGAGCTGCCGGATTTCCGAATATCCGTTATGGATGTCAAAGAGGACAATCCAGTGCCTGCATTCCAAGTTGGGAAGTTGCACAT
>JAGMFA010000147.1 GCA_023127875.1 Candidatus Zixiibacteriota bacterium | reverse complement strand
GGGATTTTGAAAATGGGAGGAATTGTGGTGCCTCTCTTTTCCGCTTTCGGAGAGGATTCACTCCTTACCAGACTCCAGAACTGTAATGCCTCCGCTGTTTTGACCACCAGAAAGCTTGTGCCCAGAATAAGAAAGATCAAGGATAAGCTTCCGGACCTAAGACATGTTGTGGTGGTCTCAGAAGATGAGAGCATTCCGGTTAAAGAGCGAGAAATGGCATTTTCGTTTAGCAAAGCTCCCCGGATCGAATCATTTGAGCCCCATCCTACGACTGCAGAGACGTCCTCAGTGCTCCACTATACTTCCGGCACAACAGGACAGCCCAAAGGAGCACTGCATGTTCATTCCTCCATCCTCTCTCAATACTTGACCAGCAAATGGGTTCTGGACTTAAGACCGGATGATATCTATTGGTGTACCGCAGATCCGGGATGGGTTACGGGCACATCTTACGGAATCATTGGTCCCTGGAGTTTGGGCATAACCCAGGTGGTGCTGGATGGAGGCTTTGTTCCGGAAAAATGGTATGAATTGATCCAAAAACATAAGATAACGGTTTGGTATTCCGCCCCTACGGCTATTCGGATGTTGATGAAAGCAGGAAAGGAGATTGTTAAGAAATTTGATCTTTCGTCCCTAAGGCATCTATGCTCGGTGGGTGAACCACTTAATCCTGAAGCCGTTATCTGGTCTGAGGAAGCTTATGGCTTACCTTTCCATGACACCTGGTGGCAGACAGAGACCGGGTGCATCTTGATTTCAAATTATCCCGGAATGGAAATCAAGCCGGGATCGATGGGCAAAGCCTTTCCTGGCATAAGGGCCGCAGTTTTGAGCCACGAATTTGAACCTATTACCGAAAAAAACAAACCTGGACTTTTAGCCCTAAAACCATCCTGGCCCTCGATATTCCGAACCTACTGGGACAATAAAAGTGGCTATGAGAGCAAATTCAAGAATGGGTGGTATATAACTGGTGACAGGTCAAGCATTGATGAGGATGGATATTTCTGGTTTATGGGACGGGATGACGATGTGATCAATGTCGCCGGACACTTGGTTGGTCCCTTTGAAATAGAATCCGTACTTTTGGAACATGAAGCTGTGGCAGAATCTGCCGCCATAGGGAAACCGAATGAGATAAACATGGAGGTGGTTAAAGCGTTTGTGGCTTTAAAACCCGGATTCGAACCAACAGATGATCTGGAGCTTTCTATCATGAACTTCATTCGTAAGAAGTTATCATCCATAGCCATGCCGCAGGAGATCGAATTCGTCGACTCTCTGCCCAAGACCCGAAGCGGCAAGATCATGAGAAGGGTCTTGCGCGCTCAGGAGAGAGGGGAACCAGTAGGTGATCTGTCCACTTTGGAGAATGATTAAGAAGAGAGTTTTTGAAACTGGTTTGTCGGTATCGAAGTTGGTATCGGGATTCGGCTTTCGATTCCCGGTTCTCATTACGAATATTCACAACGTTAACCGTTACGAAAATGTTTGAAAGTTGGATTAGCCATAAAATTTAACGAAAGTTTTTAGTGAGACCTCTGAAAAAGTCAAATTGGGAAGGGTTTTATGGAGTGTCAAGCTTTAGCTTGACCTAAAACCTCTTGTCCAGAGCTTTCATATGGTTCACCTAACGGTTCGACTTTGCTCACCGTCCTGAGCTTGTCGAAGGAAGGTGAACACTCCAAATTCTCCTCTCCTAGCAGTTTTTCAGAGACCTCTTAGTATAATCTTAAGAACTTTAGAAGGAGGCATACATGAAAGAGGAACTGATTGCCTACATAAAAAAGGAATTTGTGGAAGACCCGGACGAAGAGATTGATGAGACCACTCCTTTGATATCCTCAGGATTGATCGATTCGCTCTCCATCGTCTCTTTGGTGGCATTTATAGATAAGAAATTTGGGGTGAAAATCCCGGATGAGAAAGGAGTCGTTGAGAATTTTGAGACGGTAAACAAAATTATCGAAACAATCAACGAATGCAAAAAGTAAGATATCCCTCAGCTTGTCCGTTCGCAGCGGAGGTTTTGTTCCCTGTTCGTCACGGACTTGTCCTGATCCCGCCTTTGGCGGGAGAATGGACGCCTGGTCCGTGACGGCAATGATAGTGGTATCGGACGAGGAGACTTAATTGTACGAGCGAGAAAAGAGAGAAATGTCAGAAAAGGACTCACTAAAAGACTTAGATAAGATCAAACCAATAGACCACGGCACAATTGCTAAGCCGCACACCCCGGTCTATAAGATG
The DNA here is from genome assembly GCA_023127875.1 of Candidatus Zixiibacteriota bacterium. Next base: position 2,991 of record JAGMFA010000147.1, on the reverse strand, counting down.
CACCGGTATTTTGCCCGGAGACCTTATTCGGTTTTCCGAGAGTTGATTAAGCATTACTCTAACCCGGGAAACATTATTCTGGATCCTTTCTGTGGTGGTGGAGTGACGGTCGTTGAGGGGCTCACGCTGAAAAGAAAAGTGATCGGGGTGGACATAAATCCCATGGCGACTTTCATCACCAGGATGGAGGTCATAGATGTTGATCTGGACGAGCTTCAGCAGGCATTTGCCGAGATTGAAGCAAAGGTGAAGGATGAGATTTTTGAGCTATATATGACTAAATGCCCTAAGTGTGAGAAAAACACGCCAGCGGATTGGTTTGAATGGAGTACTGTGATTCAATGTGAAAATTGTGGAGAGGATATCATCATTGCAAAAACAAAGAAAACGAGCCCAGGAAGATATCAGTGTGCTGAGTGCAAGAAAGCGATCATTCCGTCGAGGTCGAAAAGAAAAGGATTAGTTTTGTGTCTTGTGGGAGGAAGATGCCATTACTGCATGAACGAGTTTTGTCAGGAACCCAGCGGAGACGAATTGAAAATGCTTGACGTTTTTGACAATATGGTCAGAGAAAAAAAGGTAGACTACCCAACGGATAGATTACCGCCAAGTAATCTGGAACGTGAGAGCGCTTTGTTCGCTAAAGGCATAACGCACTATTACAGAATGTTCACCCCCAGAAACCTAATCGCCTGCTCAACACTTAATGGGTCGATTGAGCAAGGTAAATATAGCAGAGAGATATACGAACTTTTAAAGTTAACTTTTTCTTCCACCTTGAATTGGGCGACTAAGATGAGCTACAGAAAACGGGGTAAACCAGTCGGGTGGGGGCGACATGATTTCTGGCCGCCTGAGGTATTCTGTGAGATAAATATCTGGAATTCCTTCAAAAATAGGTTTAAAGCTACTCTAGCAGGTAAAAAAGAAAGCCAGAGGACAATCGGAAAGGTAAAAATTGAAACAACCTTATTGCCGGAAGACCTGGAAGAAAATGCTGAAACAAATGCTTGGGTACTTACCCAGTCCTCCCATAATTTGCCAATCTCAGATGAAGCTATAGATGTTATAGTAACCGACCCTCCGTATGGGGGCAACGTAAACTATGCTGAGCTATGTAATTTCTACGTAATCTGGAACAAGGACCTCTTCGGTTTAACTAATTTAATTGACAATCAGAAAGAAGCAATATTTGATAGAAATCCTGACTTCGAAGGTGCTAAAACAATAAAGGAATATCGCAATCTCATGGTTGAGATATTTCAAGAATGTCGCAGAGTCTTGAAACCCAATGGTTGGATGGTTATGACCTTTCATAGCCGGGAGTTCAGGGTTTGGAACGCCATACACCTAGCAGCACATGATGCAGGTTTCTCCTTGGCTGAAGAAGATGGGATGATCTACCAAGCATCTATAAAAGCATTTGATACAGCTGTATATCTGAAAAGAAGTGGCTCGATGCTTGGGGATTTTGTTGTGTCGTTTCAAAAGGCCGAGAGGCTCCCTCATAAAAAGATAATCCCTTATGTTGAAGTAGAGAAAAAAATTCAAGAATTGGCCGCCGAATCTATATTGCACCATGGGGGAAAGGAAGGAGGAGCTTCTATAAGCACCATTCATATGAAGTTGATACCCTTTTTGCTCAACAACGACTTATTAGAAAAAATCCAGGAAAAGAACTTGCCTTCCTATTTAAGAGAGAGTTTCACAGAGAAAGACGGAAAATGGTATTTCAAGGAGAATCTTGGAAATAGGCTGAGAGACTATCTTGCTGATTACAGTAAGAGTCATTATAAGGAAGACTTTAGGGTTCTGGATTTCGTTCCAGTAGAAGCCAGATTAGAATATCTAATTAGAAGGCTTCTTTACAAACATGGGTATGCCACCCAGGATGAAATTCTAAATGAAATCTACACTAACTTAATAAACAGCAATGCGGCTGAATATGGTGAAATCTCAAGGGTCCTGAATAGGATCGCTCAGCTTGTGCCCGGTCCGAAAAACAAAAGGGAAGTATGGAAATTAAAAGAGGATGTTGCGAGAGAAAAACAGCTGGACTTGATCGAAGAAAAGATCGGAGAGATCGTTAAGGTAAATGAAGAATCAGAACATGATCTGATGATCAGAAGATTGGTCGAATTAGGAGCAAGAGAAGAACTTGCCTCGCACATCGGAAGAACAGAGCAGAAAAAGTATAGAGAGTTTCGTAACCTTTCTATTCCGATGGCAAACAATGTTCAGTACGGCATCAGCCAAGAAGGTTTTCGTCATATAACGGAGATTGACGTTCTCTGGCTCAAAGGAGATGCGATTGTATCAGCATTTGAGGTGGAGAAGACTACGACTATCGATAGTGGCATCAATCGTTTTAGAAATCTCTTTGCCTGTCAGCCGAATGTAACCATAGAGGCCTATTTGGTGGTTCCAGACAAAAGGAAATCGAAAGTCGAAAGAAAATTGAAGTCGCCAGCGAATATCAAAGATAGTCTGACCAAAAAGATTGGATATATTTTGTTTAGTGACTTGGATGTAAGAAAGGATGTGTCAAAGATCGATCTCAACAAGATCAAAAAATGGGTTGAAGTATGAACGAATCTGTAATTGATCAAGAAAAATTGGTTGAAAGGCAAGAATTATTACGGCTTTGCTGTGGTATGGATGTTCTGAAGGCTACAGAATATGCTCAGAAGCTGGATGACGAAAAGCTTGTGGAGTTGATAAATCAGGTTCAAGAAGATTTGCTTGGCAAAGGGATGAAAAAGCCGGCGAGCTTTCCTGAGAACTACTATGGAAAGCATTATACGATCCAAAACGGTTATTTGAGTCTGGGAAGTGTATGGGAGGATGTGAAAAAATCAATTTTAGAGTGTCTTGCCTCCGATCAGGCAGAAAGAGTGAAACAGGTTCTTGACTATCTTCTTGGTCAAAGAAACTATGAGGCTGATTTCACGACCTTGAAGGCGAAGTTTGCTAAATTCAGAAATGCGTTGG